>DAOLFI010000698.1:0-2767 GCA_035326385.1 Niabella sp. | reverse complement strand
GTCATTAGGATTAAGATCAGGGTGATGCTTCCTTGCCAGTTTCCGGTAGGCCTTTTTAATGTCATCGGCCGAAGCATTTTTATCCAGGTCCAAAACTTTATAATAATCTATAAAATCCATAGTCTGAAATATAATGACAGCAATTTAAGTTTTTTTCTTAATTACATTGCAATGAGAAAAATCTCTTTACAATATTTAACACCAACAATTATTATTAAGTTTGAATTTTAAAATAACAAAGCATGGATGTACAAATAGAAGCTTCGTGGAAAGAGAAGCTGAAAGGTGAATTTGAAAAACCTTATTTTGAAAATATTGTCAACCATCTTAAAACAGAAAAGCAATTAAGAAAGATTATTTATCCTCCCGGGCCTATGATCTTTAATGCATTTAATTCAACCCCTTTTGAGAAAGTAAAAGTATTAATACTGGGACAGGACCCCTATCACGGTCCCGGCCAGGCACATGGACTGTGATTTTCCGTACAGGACGGTGAACCCCCTCCCCCTTCCCTGGTAAATATCTTTAAAGAGCTGAAGGAAGATATTGGCATGCCAGCACCGGCAAGCGGCAACCTGAGCAAATGGGCGGCAGAAGGCGTTTTTCTTTTAAATGCATCGCTCACCGTTCGTGCAGGAGAGCCTATGAGCCATGCTAAAATAGGCTGGGCACAGTTTACTGATGCGGTTATCAAAATTATTGCAGAACAAAAACAACATGTTGTGTTTTTACTCTGGGGCAAATTTGCACAGGAAAAAGCTGCGTTTATTGATCCTGCCAGGCATCTGATCTTAAAAGCGGCGCATCCCTCTCCCCTTTCGGCCCATAACGGTTTTTTAGGCTGCAGGCATTTTTCAAAAACTAACGAGTATCTTATGCAGCAGGGACTTGAGCCGGTAGACTGGAAGCTATAAATACAAAATGTAGAATATTAAATGTAAAAAATAAAATGCAGCGGGAAGATTTGAGACTGCAAACCGGAAGAGTTTTACTTCGGCCCATGGAAGCCGGGGATTACCATAACTTTTTCCTGCTTACCCAGCAGGATGAGGAAATGTGGGAATACTTTTCTTCCAGGCTCAGTGATCCGGATCAGCTAAAGAACTGGTTGCATAGTGCCCTTCAGGAAAAAGCTACAGGAAAGCGCCTGCCTTTTACCATTATAGAGAAAGTAACAGGATGTATTGCCGGAAGCAGCAGCATCGGCAATATTTCATGGTATGATAAAAGGCTGGAAATTGGCTGGAGCTGGCTGGCGCCTCAATTCAGAAGTACAGGCATCAACCTGCATGCTAAATTTTGTATGATGCGCCATGCCTTTGAAGAAATGAATTTTGAAAGAGTAGAATTTAAGACCGGGGTACTAAATACCCGTGCCCGCAAAGGTCTTGAAAATATAGGTGGTGTGGAAGAAGGCGTTTTAAGAAGCCATTCTTTATTGTGGAACGGCAACAGGCGTACCTCGGTATTTTACAGTGTTTTGAAAGATGAATGGCCCAAATTGAAAACAACTATTTTTGCTGATATTCAATAACAGCAATGGGTATCTTTAAAGAAATAGCAGGCCGTGTG
Organism: Niabella sp.; assembly: GCA_035326385.1. Classification (GTDB taxonomy): domain Bacteria; phylum Bacteroidota; class Bacteroidia; order Chitinophagales; family Chitinophagaceae; genus Niabella. The sequence goes on along the minus strand of DAOLFI010000698.1, from coordinate 1,195 downwards.
TGGGCTACGTGGGGGTTGATTACCTTTATCATTACCTTCATTATTATTTTCCCGATCTCTATGATCTCTTACCTGCTTCCTGAACCCAAAGGAACAGATTTTCTTATCAGGATATCAAGAATATGGATGAGGATTTGGATGTTTTTAATCGCATGTCCTATAAAAATAACAGGCAAGGAAAATTTTGAGAAAGGAAAGAGCTATATCGTTACCTGTAATCATAATTCTTTACTGGACATACCGCTCTCCTCTCCTTTTATACCTGGCCCCAACAAAACAATAGCAAAAACAAGCTTTGCCAAAGTACCTATTTTTGGATGGTTTTATGCTAAAGGATCGGTACTGGTGGACCGTAAAAGCGAAAAAAGCCGTAAACAAAGTTTTGATAAGATGAAGTGGGTATTGAAAACGGGCATGCACATGTGCATTTATCCTGAAGGTACGCGCAACAGAACTACAGCTCCTTTAAAATCCTTTTACAGCGGGGCTTTTAAGCTGGCGCATGAAACCGGTACCTACATTATTCCTGCTATCATTTCAGGAACCAAAGAGGCGGTGCCTTTAGATAAAACATTTTTCTTTCTGCCTAAAAAACTGCATATCCGCTTTCTGCCTCCCGTATCTTCTGAAAATATTACCGCCGCTGCATTAAAAAATAAAGTGTACCGGATCATGGAAGAGGCTATACTTAAGGGATGACAGATGACGGTTGACAGAATGGTAATAAACTGGAAGCCGAAGGCTTAAGGCAAAATGCAGAAGACTGGATGCTGGATGCTGTTTGCTGCCTTCTGTTTCTGGCTTTCAGCCTTCAGCTATGGTCTTCCCGACTTTCATTAACGCGTGGAGTAAAACGATCTTGTACGGTTGATCTTCAGATCCTGTAAAATACCTGCTTTAGGGCTTATGGTAAAATTGAAGAAACGGTATAAACCAATAGGTGTTACATTAATGGACATTTGCCAGCAGTGCAGATCTCTTGAAATAGCCATCGAAAAAGTCTGCACCTTGGCGGTAGCAAAATCGTAATAGCCGTTCACACTAAAGTTCCACTTGGGCGAAAGGTTAAAGCTGCCATTGAAATTAACACTGGAAGTAACCGGGCTGGTGGAATTTTGAAGCGTATTTAAATTGCGCCCCCGCCGGGAATAGTTAAGCGAGTAAGATAAGCTGATAGACCAGGGAGTATTAAAAT
>DAOLFI010000015.1:0-13975 GCA_035326385.1 Niabella sp. | reverse complement strand
TAGCGGCGATTTTGTTCCCGGAACCAAAGTTTAAGCGCTGATTGTGATTTAAGCCGGCAGCAATCCTCGAAGACATGGAGCATGTTTTCGTCCAGGATAATTTCATCATCGAAAATAATTTTGTACTGCCAGTCGTATCCTTTCCACTGGATATAGTTCTCTGCCACTTTACGACGAAGCGCTAATTTCGGTAACTATATATCAGTTAGACCATGCAGAGTAAACTAAAAGGGGCTTCCATAGCCCCCCTTTACCGATTATAAAAAACGTTTTACATCTACCCCTAATTTATCAGCTATATTTTTAAGAGTTAGAATGTGAGCATTTCTTTTCCCGTTTTCAATTTCACAAATAGCTCCATAATGGATATTACACAGTTTGCCTAAATCCCTCAAATAAAGCCCCTTTTTCTCTCTGGCGGCTTTTATTTTTGCTCCCAATATTTTTAAATATTCTCCCTCACTCATTACTTAGCAGTTAATTGTTTATACTTTAATGTGCCATTACAGTTTGCTAAAGCAGCGGCAAACCTTTCGTCTTGAAATAATTCACGGTTGTTATACCTAAAAGCCGATTCATTACAATAGCGTTGTAAATGCTTTGGGCTAACTGAATGATGGATGCCGTCAATCTGCTTTTTCAATATGTTCCAATAGCCTTCAATGTTATTCGTGTGAACCAAAATATCCTCTTTACGAACATATTCCCTATCTCTGTGGTTCACTTTTTTGTGATTGTATTTCTTTCCCACTTTGTTATAAGCATGATGTTCGTCTGTTACCATAGTGCTTTCAGGCGCAACAAACCCTTCAATTGCCGCTGTAACGTTTTCAAGATTAGTTTGAGGAATAACCTTAGTTCTTACTTTTCCACCACGTTGAACGGCTCCAAAAACCATAGTCTTATTATCCAGTCCTTTTAGCTTTTCCTTTTTACTTGCATGAATATTTTTTAAACTACCACCTACATAGGTTTCGTCTACCTCTACAATGCCTTCCAGCAATTCAGGGGCATTTTCTGTCAGCATTTCACGGATTCTATGATTTAAGTGCCATGCAGTTTTTTGAGTTACACCTAACCAACTTGCCAACTGAAGGCTGCTGATTCCTTTACTGTGTACAGATAGTATGTAAGTAGCCAGAAACCACTTTGTAAGAGGTATCTTGGTGTTTTCGTAGATAGTACCTACAGTCACACTAAACTTGCTTCTGCACCCTTTTTCCCGGCACTTGAATATTTTACCATTAGGAAAGCGGTGAACGTTTATAGAGCCGCAAAATGGGCAAGCTGGCGTACCGTTCCAACGCTGTTGCTCCAAATACTCCCGGCATTTTTCCTCGGAGCTAAACTCTTTTTGAAAGTCGAATATGTTTTTGAATGTTTTCATGTATTACATTGTCTTACAATAGTGAAAAAAAAATTACTTTTTCCCCTTCGATGCTTTCTCAAGGAGAAGCTCAATCAAGTTACTAAGAGTCCTATTGTCTTTAGCCGCCATTGCTTCAAGTTTCTTTTTTAACTCTTCACTAGTCCTGAAAGTAATTGTAGTGGTTTTATTGTCTTTGCTTTCACCCATGAAGCAAATATACATTGTCTTACATTGTAAAACAAATATTTTATATTAAAATTAAAATTAGCTTTGCAGTGCGCACAGCAAAGCTATTAACCCTTTTGAAACTGAATTGATAAACCCTTAATTTGTAACGAAATGGATGAAACTAATAACATATTTGAGTTAAAATTTTTTGGCAATGAAATACGGCCAGAAAAAGTGAAACCCTCGGAGATTGCTCAATTACTGGCAAACTTTGAAAGAGTCATTATTAACCAAGCTCAATTAGAATCTCCAGGAATAGATAGCGATGAAGTTTTATTTTGTTTTGACAAAATAGATGACCAAAGTCTGGACTTAATTTTTAAGGTGATAAAATTGAAAGAGATATTAGTAGGGAGTTATTTGACTATTGCAACTGCCTTCAATACCGGTGATTACAGCAAGATTGATAGAAATGCAATTTCTCCCTTAAGAGATATAGTCAAGTTTACAAGAAAACATAATTGCGAAGGAAGTTTTAAACTAAACGATGAAACCCTTTCAAGTTTTACTCCAAATGTTGAAATTAATTACAATCTACCACAGAGCATAAAAGGAGAAACAACGATTTATGGTAAAATAATAAGGGTGGGAGGAGAAGAGCCAAGAATTCATTTCAGAACATCTGATGATGAGAAATTGATTTTTGATATTGATGAAATATTAGCAAAAAAATTAGCTACTAAACTTTATGATTTCATAGGGATAACTGGCACTGCTACATGGAATATCAACAATTTCAAGATAGAAAATTTTAAGATAGATAAAATAATTGAAATTGATAACAAGCCGATAACTGAAACACTCGAAGAATTAAGGGGTATAATTGGGAAATACTGGGATGAAGTAGAAGATGTTGATAGTTACCTGAACTAACTGCTATGGACAAGATAATTTCGGTTGATAGTAATATTTTTATTTGGGGGATTCGTGGTGTATCTTCTCCAAGCCAGACGAGTTATATCCAGCAAGCAAAGAATTTCTTTACTTGGGTTGATAGTAATAAGTGGGGTATTCTTTTACCTGCTCCGATGTTATCTGAAATTTTATCTCCAGTCCCTCCTCAAGATCATCAATCAATTCTATCTTTAATAGACAGTCGTTTTATTGTTGCACCTTTCGACGTGGCTGCTTCGCATAAATGTGCGGAATTATTAAATAGGTCATTTAGACAGCCAGACCTAATTCAATACCGACTAGACAACGCTGTACCAAAGCAAAAAATGAAATACGATTGCATGATAGCTTCAATATGTATCACCAGAAGAATCCATATCCTTTACAGCAATGATCCTGACATGAAGAAATTTGCTGATGGGCAAATTGATGTTCGCTCTTTACCAAATAGACCGCCACAAGCGATTCAAACAGACCTATTTTAAATATCTTTCATCATGGCAAAGGCAAAGAAAAATTCAGCCAAAGAGGCTTCAAATACCTTTCATAACATAATGAAGGCATCGGTTAAAGAGAATTCTAAATCAAAAATTAAAAACATGAAAGAAGTAACGTTGGAGGATGGGAGCATTGCCTTGATTTATGAAGCTCCGGCTAATCCAGACGGAACAAGACGTTTTATGATTAAATCTAAAAACGGTTCATTCGAGATGTTTTCTTTTACGCCTGATGGGGTAACTCAACCTGAAGATGGTATAACAGAATCTCAAAAGAATATATTGGATCAAATAAATAAGAAATCTCTCTAATCAGCAATCCCTGTGGTCTAACTGGTATATAGTTACCCTTACAGCCATGGGTCATTGAATGGACTAAACTATACCGATAAGCTGCAGTTCTTCGGGATGGAAGAGGGGAGAATCCGGTATAAGGAAGCCAATAACAGTTTCCAGTATGATTATATGCTGAAGGACCATTTAGGCAATGTACGGATGGTGCTGACCGAAGAACAGCAGCAGGACATCTACCCCGCAGCCACACTGGAGAATATGATGGTGAATAGCAACACGGCGGTATCGGTGGAAGAAAGCTACTATACCATCAACAGTGCCAATATTGTGAGCCAGGGTACCGCTACGGGTATTCCCACGTACCAGAACCATAACGGTAACCCGCCTGCCAACAACAACCCGCACAGCAACTATACCGCCAACAGCGCCCGGCTCTACCGGCTCAATGCCACCACCAACACCGTAGCCAACAAGACCGGCTTGGGGATAGTGCTGAAAGTAATGGCCGGAGATGAAGTGAATATTTTTGGTAAAAGCTATCACAAAAAACCAGTCAGCGACTATACCGGTTCCACTACCGATATATTGGTATCAGAGATTATCAATGCCTTTGCCGGTAACGGTATCGTCAGCAGCAAAGGTATAACAGGAACCCAGATTACAGGACTACCGGGCTTCCCTACCACCCTGGGCGGACTGGTGGGCAGCCAGCCGGCGCAGAGTACGAACCTGCCAAAAGCAGCTATTAACTGGATACTATTAGATGAGCAGTTTAAGTACGTATCGGGTGGTTTTGATATGGTGGGCACCGCAACAGGCACCACTGGAACGTACAAGGAGCATAACAACAGCACGATACCCACCATAGGTGTACAAAAATCAGGGTATATTTATGTATGGGCCAGCAATGAAAGTAAGTACGATGTGTTCTTTGACAACCTGCAACTAATACACAACCGGGGACCCATACTGGAGGAAACGCATTATTATCCGTTCGGGTTAACGATGGCGGGGATAAGTAGTAAGGCATTGAGTTTTGGAGAGCCTGAGAATAAGTTTAAGTATAATGGTAAGGAAGAACAGCGGAAAGAGTTCTCTGACGGTTCAGGACTGGAGTGGTTAGATTATGGAGCGAGGATGTATGATAACCAGATTGGGAGGTGGCATCATATTGATCCGTTAAGTGATATATACAGAAGACATACACCATATAATTATGCAGTTAATAACCCGTTAAGGTTTATAGATCCAGATGGCATGGAAGTAATAGAAATAAATGGAGGATGGAGGTACACGGGTGATGACGCGATTGTTGCATTCAATTATCTTCAGTCAAAATATGGAGCTAAAAGGCAAGAACAGCAGTCAATAGAAGATCAGGTCAGGAAAAGTTTTATTGATGGTGATTATGATACGGGTATAAAAACAATTCTTAATTCATACTCTGCTTTTAAGATAGCAGAGTATGGAAAAGATTATAACATGGTAATCAGATCTGGCGGAGGGTATCTTACAAGTAATCAATCATTTAAAGATGAGGATACAGGAGTAGAGGTGAGGTATGCGACTATAACAATTGGCAAAATTGGATTGGATGAATTTGCGAACGGTAAAAGGACTTTCGGAAGTCTAGTACGATCTTTATATCATGAGATAATACATGTAGAGCAACTTCTTGGACTAAATGGTACACAAGCAATGCCAGCTAACGAACAAAGAGTTGAGAGAGAATTTTTAGCTTACTATAGAGCAATAACAGAGGGGACTCTTCCGAACTATAATAATACTGATAAAATCTTTAATCTTAGATTGGCAATAACAGACATGATAACCGATCACAATAATGTTGTTCAGGGTAATTACTACAATAGGTTATCGGATGCTAAAAAAGAGCAGTATATTAACGAGTATCGGCAATTAGAGAAGATGCTTAATGTCTTAACCAAAAAATAAGATAGAACTTATTTTGAAATACTATATTTTAACAGTACGTTTTCATTTTTTGTAGAAAATTTAATTTATTAAAAAAATCACTAATTACAGTTCTTGGTTGAACTGGATTGTTTTTTTATTATGAAAAAGATAAACATTTTTTTTACCCTATTCTTCCTCTTTTCAGCAAACTGTTTCTCACAGAAGGATACTATTTATTTGTCTGTAAAAGCATCATCTCTCATAGAAGACGAAAAGAAATTTTTAGTTGAAATAGAGCTTAAAAATTATCATCAGGATGAGATTCAGGTTGCAGTTCAGCCGATCTTCTCTGACCAAGGTGCGGACTTCGGAGATGTGAAATTTTTAGTTCAAAAATTAACTAATAATGGGTGTTATGACACCATTGTAATTGATTCCGATCCATTTGATATTAATCTGAATAATTTGACTAAAACTATATCGAACGGAACAAAATTGTCATATACGTATAACATGAGGGAATTGTATTCTATGAAAAATGGAGCCTATCGGGTCAAGACTTTTTTTATTTATTCAAAAAATAATGTCCCATTAAGGACTACTTCGGAATGGGTGTATTTTCAAGTTAAAATAGATGAAGCCTTAAAGCAAAAGCCATTTTAGGCGTAGAATAGGGCATAAACTTGAAAACAACCTCCCCGCTACCCTGAACAGACTGGGTAGAAAAATATAACAATTGAAGACTGCATGAAACATTGAATAATTTGAGGCCTTCTGAATAGGAGAAGGGGCTTTGAAAAATCAAGTTATTCTAAAACAGCTGCCCGGAATAAGGGGCACATACAATTATATCGTATTAGCTGTAATAGTCCTTTTCGGTCTTCAAATTAAATTTTTATGCTATGCAATTATTAGCACTAATTATCAGCATTGGATTGCTATCATGTAATGGGAGAGTGCATAACGATGTAGAGCAGGCTTTCCCTTCTGCAAATAATATTAGTCCAATGCATGACAGCTTGAAAGTTAAGAGTAAAGAACTTCAGAATCTGTTAAGTGACTATGATACTTCAAATGTCCTAATATCCTATTTCTTCTTGCTAAACTCAAAAGAAAGGATTTTGAGATCAGATAATAAATTATACAGCTTCTGTGATCCGCTAGACTCAAGTGTTATGCAGAATAAGACTTTATATATTTTAAAAATTGATTCCATTTTTGCTATGAATCAAAATAAAAATGGAGTGAGAGCATTAGTTAAGTGGTGTGAAAACGAGGTTTTTCTAAATGCTTTATTAAAATCTCCCTTAAACAGCAAGGGTAAGGTCTATTTTGAAGAACTAATGGATGAGCTGCCAAAAACAAAAGAAATCTTGAAAAAATATCTTAAAAAACAAAATCAATATTGGGGATCCTTGGATGTGGAGCAATCTTGTAATTTATATTATGACATTCTTTTATACCTGCAATCGCTTGATGAAAAGCAACGCTTAATGTTTTTCAGATCATATTTAAATATTTTAACAGAGAAACTTCTAGAGTGATTCTAGGAACCTTCCTATTTGGAATTAGATGTAATGCAAACTTGATTGCTTTGAAAAGCAGCCCAAGTTTGAGTATTAAAATGGGAACCGTTTTTATGAATGATATAACCATAATCTCTTTCAGAAATGTGAAGTCTTGAAGCAAAGATAACCAGTCAACATAAGGTTGGGTAATCGTAATAGTTGTCTATTGCTGATACGTACAATGGGCATTACGGCAGCACGACACCCACGATAGGTGTACAGAAATCAGGGTATATTTATGTGTGGGCTAGCAATGAGAGTAAGTACGATGTGTTCTTTGACAACCTGCAACTAATACACAACCGGGGACCAATACTGGAAGAATCCCATTACTATCCGTTTGGGTTAACAATGGCGGGGATAAGTTCAAAAGCATTGAATGGTGTGGCGGAGAATCAGTTTAAGTATAATGGGAAGGAAGAGCAACGGAAGGAGTTCAGTGATGGTAGTGGGTTAGAATGGTTGGATTATGGGGCGAGGATGTATGATGGGCAGATAGGCCGTTTCCATACCCAAGACCCTTTTGCTGACATATCAAGGAGATGGAGTCCTTATAACTATGCCCAAAATAATCCTATAAAATATTTTGACTTCAATGGACTTTTCCCTGTAAACCCAAATGCTGACCCTAAATATTATCGCACTCGTGACCAAGCAGCTTTTGCTTGGGCGAAGCTTTATGGTTCATTAGGGGCGAATGGTAAGCATGAGGAATATTCTGCTGTTATCTATAAGATAAAGCACAAAGGAGTTGATGTATTTGGCTTTTCAGACCCGGTTCAATACTATGCAAAAGATAAACGATGGGCTAAGTCCCCCGGCCCTCGTGACAACGTCCACAAAATACCTAAGGGGGCCACTATCGCAGGCCATATTCATATTCATTGGCAAGGGAGCGGGAAAGCAAATGAAACATTTAGTGATAATCAGGGTCGGGGGGATACTAAAATATTTGGCGGTGAAAACATGAATATGTATTTCTATTTAGTGAATTCTGTTGGAAAACTGCTCGGTAGATTTCCAGAAGAGTTAGAGCCTGACGACCCTGTGTATGACCCATCTAATCCTAATGAAAATTCAAGAACAGAGGGTACTACTTATGATTTAGCTGAAGGCTTTTATAACAAAGAAGGAGTGATAAAGGTGACAAATTACAAGCTTAGCAATGAAATTAGAAAAGGCTTGGATAAGCCATTTAATAGTTTAAATACTTTAAACAATAACTTGTATTCAATATTTTTCAATATTTTATTATCTAATCTTACCAGCAGCCCTGAATCATCAGAGGCTCCTCCGGAAGAGAAAAAGCTACGTGCATTTTAAAATTCAATTTAATTACAATGAAAGCAAGATTCTCACCTAAAAAGATTCTCAAATTTCAGATACCGATAAGCATAGTATTGTTATTATCATGGAGCTGCAATTCTCAGCAGAAGGAGGTGGGGAGAAAGAACCTTTCGCATTCCACCGACACAATAACAAGAGACATACCGAAGTTTTTTCAGAGTGAAAAGTGGAACAGATATTTTTCGGACTTGCAATCATCATTAAACCTTCCCTCATTGCAAAATGGCGTTAAAGAATGGCAAGTGAGGATTTGGATTGCTCATGGGGTTTATGACTACAAGGATAGTACACAACTAATCATCCTTAAAAAAGAAGGTGAAGTAATAAGGAGTACGTTATATACTTATGTTACTCAAAGCGAACCTTCGTCTGGCCTAAGTTCTATCAATACGGTTGGAAGTTTTACTTCTCTTCATCCCAAATCAGAATGGGATAGTTTTGTTGACAATTTGGAGAAGTTGTCTGTATTTACTTTACCAGATTATACGAAGATAAAAGGATATCATTTAGCAACTGATTCGTATGGAGTTATAATTGAAGTTGCTAAAGGCAATACATATAGGATTTATGAATATCCTGATTATGAGCAGCACGTTGATACGCTATCCGAAGCTCAAAAGATTTTACAGATATTAAAACTTGTTGAAAGCGAATTTGGTATCAAAGTTAGATATTAGCTCACTGCATAGATGGTGGGTTATCTTTTACTTTTTCTTAAACACTTCAAAACACAGCCACTCCTCACCGAGTGGTTTTTTTATGCCTAAAACTTAATGATTATGGAACTAAACACAACAAACCCGAACTGTTTTGCTTACCAGACAGAGGAACTGCTCATAGAACTGTTAGGAGGAGTAAGAATAGACGGATTAGACAGGATGCGAGTAACCATGAAGGTTACAGTAGTAAACAGAAAACATCCGGGCTATTTAAACAACCCAGAGCTTACAGGTTTATCAGTGAGGCATAACCTTGACCTGTACAATGATACACAGGTGGAGAAGTGTAAATCGTCAGCATAAAGTGGACAAATAAGGTAGTAGCTTTAGATAGTGTTTCCATTATTCATCTTTTAAAAAGAATAACATGGAAAAGAGCGCTAAACAGTCCACAGAAAACTTCATTAAAGACATACGCCGCAGGACCCGGCGGTTATTTTCTTCAGAACAGAAGATTATGATTGTGATGGAAGCTCAGCGTGGCGAGCAGTCGGTAGCCGAGATCCGCAGAAAGCATGCTATTACACAGGCCCTGTTTTACAAATGGAATAAAGAGTTTATGGAAGCTGGTAAAAAGCGGCTGGCAGGTGATACGGCCAGGGAGGCTACAAGCGACGAGGTGGCAGACTTGCGTAAAGAGAATCAACGGTTAAAGGAAGTGGTAGCAGACCTGTTGCTTCGTCGATCTTTATTTTAGGAAAAGAAAATGCATTGAAGTTATTTTTTATGCATAAGAGTAGTCCTAGATTTTTGCCGTTAATTTATCCATTAATTATTTATATTTTAATTAGTATAATCTATACTAAAAATAAGGTGTTGAGCACAAGACTAGAGAAAAAGCAAATAAAAAACCATCTAATTTTCTACTATGTATACGTGTCAGTATCTATTATTTTTTTATTGATTTCTTTTTTATATTAACTACTAAAGAGTATCCACCGTTGCTGGTGTTGCGTGTGGGTAGGAGTGTGGCAGAAGCACCAGCAACATGCTATGACACTTCGAAAATCAAGTACGTTTTTTTATATTATTTTTGAAGAGATCTCATAGAAACCGCCACCATCACCAGCGAAGATGTATACTATGGTAACTTAAGCAATACGCAGTACAATAAGACCGGCTGGTTCAGTGACCCGGTGTACAGCACCAATGCCAAGGTGGCAAGAGTAAAGAATGAAGCCGGCTCCCAGAAAATAGGCCCCAATATGGTGCTGAAAGTAATGGCGGGAGACAGTTACAATATAAGGGTAGTCAGCGGGTGATTTGCCAATTAACTATGTAGTATATAGAAAAAAGTAGCCCCTGGCAATTCAGGGGCAATCTGTTTTATCAGTTAAAAAAGTTTTTTTATTGCTTTATCAACACAATATTTTCGGTATTCAATCGCTCTGAAAGCCAGGATTTCAATTTCTCTTCTTCAATATCCTGAGGAGCATTATAAAGTAATACGCACTGCATCCGGGTACTATCGGTGGTGGGGTACTGCTCGATTTTCCCCAAAGAAATACTTTTTATTAGAGGGAAAAGTATGTTTAATTCTTTGGTAAGGGTAGGGTCATTTAACTTGTATTTACTTAATTCATTACTTAATTTGTTAATAGCAATATCCTTTTCAGAAATAGTGTTTTCCTGCTTGTTAATCTCTTTCAGAATTTCCGATTTCAGGTCTTCATCATTTTGACGAAATGTGAGCAAAGTATTTCCTGCGCCCATATCGTTTAGGATACGATTATAGTTTTTAATCTCCTGATCGTTAAAATTTTTATTAAGTAGTGCCAGCTCTACTTTTCTTGGGTTGCCATTATAATTAATCTTTTTATAAATAACCATATACCCATTATTGACAAACTCTGTATTAATAAAATTTTCAACCGTTTTGGTATATGCCTTTTCATTCCATAAACGGTATGCCAGGTAACAGCTTGGAATTATCATAATAAAAATCAAAGATGTAATTCCTAATCTGATTTGTCTTGTATATCTTTTTCCCTTAAAGCTTGCAGCAGGGTATCTAAGGTATTTTACTATCAGAAATGTAGCAATACATATAAAAAAACAATTGATTGTATAGAGGTAAAAGGCTCCGGCAAAATATGTTAAATTAAAAGTAGCCAATCCGTATCCTGCAGTACACAATGGCGGCATCAGGGCAGTAGCGATAGCCACACCGGGGATAGGATTACCTTTCTTCACTCTCGTGATGGCAATTACCCCTACAAGACCGCCAAAAAAAGCGATAAGCACGTCATAGATATTAGGTGCTGTGCGTGCTAAAAGCTCTGACTGCACATCTTTAAACGGGCTCAGGTAAAAATAAACTGAAGAAACCAAAAGACTCACGACGGTAGCAATAAACAGATTTTTCATTGATTTTTTTAGTAAAGAAAAATCGTATGTACCCAATGCAAAACCTGCACCAACAATAGGGCCCATCAGTGGTGAAATCAACATTGCTCCTATGATTACTGCTGTGGAGTTTACATTTAGTCCGACGGAAGCAATTATGATAGCGCAAGCCAGAATCCATAAATTAGAGCCTCGAAAGGATGTGTTGTTGAAAACGTTTTCAAGAACCTTTTGTTTTTCTTCTTCCCCGTAATGAAGGTTGATGAATTCAAATATTTTGTTACTCATGTTTCAAAGCTATTATTAAGCGTTTAACGAATGTCCACAATGAAAACAGTAGTCTGCATCATTCCTATGTCCCTCCCTGTTACAATGTGCGCATACAATCCCATTCAGTTTATTATGCTCAGGAACTTCGGGGATTTCCTTTTCTTTATTGGAAGCACTACTCAATTGCTTGGCTATTTCTACCCCTACAATTCCTGTAGGAACGGCAATAATGCCATATCCAATAATCATTAATACCATTGATAAAAATTGGCCCAGTGGTGTTATAGGAACCATATCTCCAAAACCGACAGTTGTAAGAGTTACTATAGTATAAAATACGCTTCGGGGAATACTGGTAAATCCATTTTCAGGGCCTTCAATATAATACATCAGTGTCCCAATCAAAACGGATAAGACGGTTACTGTGTAGAGGAATACCAAAACTTTTGCACGGCTGGCCATAAGAGCCACCTTAAGCCTGGAAGATTCCTGCATAAAGTCCATAAGCTTTAGTACCCTGAAAACCCGTAGCAGTCGCAAAATTCTTAAGCTACTAAATATGTGGCTCCCTGAAAAGAAGATTGAAAAAAACATGGGTAAAATGGAAAGCAGGTCAATAATGCCGTAAAAACTAAAAATATATTTTACTGGGTTTTTACTTACAAAAATGCGCATTATATATTCTAATCCAAATAAGACCATAAATGTCCATTCCAGAAATATCAGTTCCTCATGGAAAATATGGTCAACGCCCTCTACTGTTTCTAACATAATGGTGAATACACTTAGCATAATTGCGACCAGCAATGCTATATCAAAAGCTTTACCGGCAGGGGTATTAACACCATAAATAATTATGTAAACTTTTTGTCTGAAGAGCTGGAGTCGGCTTTTGGGGTACTGTTCATTTTTTTCCATCCTCTATACAATTTAGCAACCAAGTTATGTGTTTGTTTTTTTGTTCTGATTTTTAAGTATCCAGTATCCTAAAATTCCTCCTATGATAGATGCAACAAAAATTCCAATTTTCGCTTGAGTCATGTACACTTCATGAGTAAACGCAAGAGAGGTTATAAATAAGGACATTGTAAAGCCAATAGCAGCTAATAAGCTTAGGCCAAATAGGTTTTTAAAATTCATTCCTGTAGGTAATGGGGCGATTTTCAGTTTTATGCATAGCCAAGTAAATCCTACAACACCTAAAACTTTACCAATCAAAAGCCCTAAGCAAACACCTAAAGCAACATTAGTACTGAATAGTTCGTTTAAGTTAATATCCAAAAAAGAAACACCTGCATTTGCCAAAGCAAAAATAGGGATGATAATGAACGTTACTAATGGGTGCATTGCATGTTCTAATTTTTGCAAAGGTGGGATGGCCCTGTCTGTATCTTCTTTTATTTCGTCCAGCAAGTGCAGTTGTTCATTGGTTAGGGTTGGAATTTCATTATTAGAATCTGCATCCCTGAACTTATCCAGCAATTTTTTGATTTCGCTTACATAAAGTCCTTCTTTTATTTTAACATCAGCGGGAATAGTAAAAGCGGCTAATACTGCTGCAATTGTCGCATGTACGCCTGAAAGCAAGAAAGTAGTCCAAACACCGATAATACCTATAATTGCATAAAACAAAATGCTTCGAACTCCCATTTTATTACCCAAGTACATAACAAGCAAAAAGGCCAAGCCAAGTATGAGATTAGCTATAGAAATATCAGAAGTATAGAAAAATGCAATTACCAATACTGCTCCTAAATCATCTACAATAGCTAAAGCGGTCAAAAAAACTTTCAATGAAAGAGGAATCTTATTACCCAACAAATACAGTACACCCAAAGCAAATGCAATATCAGTAGCCATCGGAATACCCCAACCACTATGTACTTCGCCAGTGGGATTGAAACCAAAATAAATCAAAGCAGGAACAAGCATGCCACCGATAGCTGCGGCAATCGGCAATAATGCTTTTCTTGGATTAGATAATTCACCTGCTACAATTTCTCTTTTCAATTCCAATCCAACTACAAAAAAGAAAACAGCCATTAATCCATCATTAATCCAATGATGAAGATTGTATTCCAAATATGTTTGTCCGTCAAACTGAAAACCGAATTTATGCTCCAAAAAATGATGGTATTCGTCTGCCAAAGGTGAGTTAGCTAATATTAAAGCTACTATCACACTAATTGCCAATACTATTCCTCCTGCCTTTTCATTCTGTATAAATTTTTGAATTGGATATGTTACTTTTTCAATTGGAGTTCTTTTCAGATTTGCCATTAAGTCTAAATTTTTAATCGAACAAAGATACTTTTTTAAGATTTAGACAATTTAACAATACTGAATAATGAAAAGGATTTAGTTGTTCAATTAGAAGTTAATGGGATTGAAAGCTCCGCTTAATTAATTCCAGGAAAACATTTAGTTCTACCAGCGCAGCCGGAGAATGAAAAAAAATGCGTTATTCCATCAATTTTTTTTGCCGGGGTGTCCCATTTTCTTTCGAAATCCCTACTATGATATGGGGCC
>DAOLFI010000697.1:0-2771 GCA_035326385.1 Niabella sp. | reverse complement strand
CGCAACATCGGCATACCATTCACCCGGTTCATCTAAAAACTCAAAAGCATTGGATAAATAAAAAGCAGAGTTACCGGTTTCTTTTGATATCCACGGCGCCGGCCAGGGATGCTCGCTTTGTATACGGCTTTCCGGCTGTCGAAAGCTAAGCCGGGCGCTATCACCATTTACTTTTATCTGCTTCAACCGTAAAATGGCAATTTCCCACCATTGGTGAATAAACATTTCCATACCACTAACATCGGCAATTGCAACCGGAAGTACTGGTATCTGGCAGGTCTCCTCTTTTTTATTCCAGCTGATGATGCGTTGCATTTCACCGCCATTGGGCCATTTGGCTCTTGTAGCTTTTATATGGTTTACCCACAGTTGTCTAATAGGAGGCAAACCGTAAAAATCGCCGGGCACATCGGTTACCCAAACATGGTCTTTTGCTATAGCCGGCAAACCAGCAACATCGGTGTCCAGTTTTTTCCAGTCGCTAACCGGAACTCCACCACTTAAAATAACTTCTGCATTTTCGGCAGCCCGGATAATGGTAGGGCTTTGTGGAGTACCCGAATCTTCGGGTCTGATATATACAGGCTCCTGTAAATAATAAGTGCCCTGCTGTATAATAATATGAACAGGCTGGGCAAGAGCCGATTCGTTCAATCGCCTCATCTCCCTTACATAACGCAAAGCTGCATGAAGGGTAGCTTTAGGTTGCTGAAAAGTTCCGGGATCAGCATCATTGCCTGATGGAGCAATATATACATTTACATCCGAGATAACAGCGCTACCCGGACTGACTGTTGAGGTCTGACCAGCAATATTCAAATACGTAAACAGGAAGATAATCTGCGACAATCGTTTCACGGCAATAATTTGTATTTAACAGATGGTAAATTTACCAAAGCTGCCTCTTATGCTCATGGTGGTTTTTATTGTTGTAATGGAAAATTTTACTATTGGGTCAAGCAGAATTTCTGAAAAATTTCCCGTGAGAAGTTTTTTTTATTTATTATTTTAGATAAAATTATTTTTTAATTTAAAAACGATTGTTTATGAAACTAAAACAGTTCATGTTTAGTGGCCTGCTTATGGCCTTATTAAGTATACTTACAGTAAAATCCCAGGCCCAGGTACAGATAGGTGTAAGGGCGGGTGTTAATTTCTCAAATATCTCCGGTGAAGACTCAGATGGCGATAAGGTAGAGGATAATAAATTATTACCTGGTTTTCATGCAGGCATTACTTTTGATATACCTGTGGCAGATGAGTTTGCTGTACAGCCAGGCTTATTGTTCAGCACAAAAGGGGTTCACTTTAAAGAGAATGATGGGGATTCTTATAAACAAATTCCTTATTATGTAGAAATACCCGTTAATTTTCTTTATAAGCCTGAATTAGGAAACGGACGGCTTTTGTTAGGAGCAGGCCCCTATGTTGCTTATGGTTTTGGAGGAAAATGGAAATGGAAATATGAAGATGAAACCGAAAGCGGTAAATTAATATTCAAAAATGATCTTTCTGATGATGACTGGGAGAACTTAAAGGATGATGAGGATTATTATGGAAAGCCGTTAGACTTTGGTGCAAATTTATTAGCCGGCTATGAGTTCAGCAATAAGCTTTCTCTTCAGCTAAACGCCCAGTTGGGTATGGCTAATATAGCGCCGAAATATAACGGGCAAAAAGATGGAACCATGAAAAACGTGGGCTTTGGCATTTCGTTAGGCTATAAATTTTAAAATAAAATAATTGTAAAAAAGCCCCGCAATATTTGCGGGGCTTTTTCATAGAGCCACATTATCCGCAGTCCTCGGTTTTAAGCAGCACCATAATTTATAATTGTTGCATAAATTGCACCTATGGCATTCAACAGCGAAATAGATGAAAGTCCTAAAAAATTTGACCGGGTGGTAGCCATTCTCACGCAATTACAGTCGAAAAGAATTGTAAAGGCTCAGGAACTGGCCAACCGCTTTGGCGTAAGCCTGCGCACTATTTACCGGGATATTAAAACACTGGAGGCATCAGGCGTGCCTGTTTCCTCAGAAGCCGGTGTAGGTTATTCCATTGTAGAAGGTTATAAATTACCGCCGGTAATGTTTACCCGCGATGAAGCGGTGAGCTTTGTGGCAGCAGAAAAACTGATGCAGCATTTTACAGATGAATCTGTAGGCACTGCCTTTCTGTCCGCAATGTATAAAGTGAAATCGGTATTGCGCTGGGCTGAAAAAGACTGGATTGATGAACTGGATACCAAAATACTGGTACAGCCTAAGGGAGCCCTGTTCAATAAAGAGGTTCCCAATGCGCTGGAGGTGTTAATGTATGGCATTGCAAACAAAAAGCAGGTACAGTTTTCTTATCAGTCCATTGAATCTGATGCTCCTAACGAACGCATAATTGAACCAATAGGACTGTATCACGAAAATGAATACTGGTACATAGTGGCTTACTGCCATCTTCGCAAAGACCATCGTAAATTCAGGGCTGACAGAATTTTTAAAATCGTAAAGCTGAACAAACCTTTTGAACTTCAACATCGGGAATTGTCTTTTTACTTAAAAAAAACCGGCTGTGAAAAGCAGGAACTCATTATTAAAATTGAAATAGACAGATCTTTTGCCAGGTATATAAAACAAAGCCGTAAAGGTTACGGCTTTGTATCTGAAAAAAATATTGGGGATAAGGTAGAAATGATCTTTAACTATGCCCATGACCCCGAATACTTTATCCGGTGGATCATTATGCTTAGCGATAAAATAGATATTACTGAACCC
>DAOLFI010000696.1:0-2771 GCA_035326385.1 Niabella sp. | reverse complement strand
AGAGTGGCCGTTGTAGTAAGAGATGCCCCTGGTAGTGCCAATCCATATATCCCCCTTTTTTGATGTATATAGGCACGATATATAGCTGGAGCTAAGGCCATCCTGTTTGGAAAAAGTTTTAAACCGGGTACCGTCAAAACGATTAAGCCCGCCGATGGTGCCCACCCAAAGATAATTGCGTATGTCCTGGGTAATAGAAGTAACCTGCGACTGGCTTAAGCCTTTTTCTACATTAAAATTTTCAAACGGAAGGCGCTGGCCATGTATGTATACCGGCAATAGCATTGAAAACAAAACAATAAAAACCCGGGTGTACGCACGCATATTAAACAGCCTCTGTGCACTAATATACTCTTTGCCTCGGTAAAAGAAAACAGAAAATGGACAGGCGGTAGAAACCGCCTGCTGTGCAATTATTTTTAACAAACAATTACATGAGAAAAAAAGATAATACCTGTTTATGGTAGTAGTTATTTAAATATTGATTTTTCTATTTTAAAGCAAATCTAACAGGAAGTTTTATGGATATTCTACCCCTAAGAGGGGGATTTTTAAAAAATGGGTATTCAACTGATAAAAAATAAATCATTTACTTTGTCCATATATGGAAACAGCAAAATATATAGTTACTCCCGAGGGGTTGAAGGAAACAGGCGAATCGCCGCAGCCTAATTTGTTTTTACGGATAGCGGCCAATTTTTTGTCGTATGTTTTTCATCCGGTATTTGTACCGTTATACGTAGTAGCTTTCCTGCTGTTTACAGAACCTTTTTTATTTGTAGGAGCGCCTCCAAAGGAAAAAATCCTGACTTTAGGACAGGCCATTATTAATTATACCTTTTTTCCTTTAGTGAGTGTATTGCTTTTAAAAGGGCTCAATCTTATCAGCTCCATAAAGCTAAAAAACCGTAAAGACCGTATTATTCCTTTTATCGTTTGTAATATCTGGTATTTTTGGATATGGTATGTGTGGCGTGGTCTGCCCGGCGCTCCACATTATTTAATAGTGTTTGCCTTAAGCGTTTTCCTGGCTTCTTCCATCGGGCTTCTGGTAAATATTTACCTGAAAATAAGCATGCACGGTATTGCCATGGGTACAGCAACGGCTTTTTTATGCTTACTGGCCTTTGATCCATCATCGCCCAATATTACATTATACCTGGCGTTAGCCATGCTGTTTACCGGTATGGTGGGCACTTCGCGGTTACTGCTTTCAGAGCATACGCCGGGTGAATATTATCTGGGCCTGGGTGCAGGAACAGTTGCTGTTATAATTGCGAACCTGGTGACATAACACTTTTTTAGCCCGAATTTACAGGCGTTCCCGGTTTATTGTAATATTATATGAACGGTAATAAGGGGTGTTCTCTTTTTTATTAGTTTCGTATGTTGAATAGCAACCTGCTTCTTTAACTATCATTAAAATTTTAACACAATCAAATGAAAAAAATCAACATTGGCTTTTTGTTGCTGATGGGTGCATTACCTGTTTTGGCTCAAAAGGTAAAGTTTACTGAATTCGATTTGAGCAATGGGATGCGGGTGGTACTGCACGAAGATCATACCGCCCCTGTAGTGGTTACATCGGTAATGTATCATGTAGGAAGTAAAGATGAAGTTCCCGGCCATACTGGTATGGCGCACTTTTTTGAGCATTTATTATTTGAAGGCTCAAAAAACATTAAAAAGGGCGATTTTATGAAGATCGTTTCTCAAAACGGCGGACAAAACAACGCCAACACCAGCCAGGACCGTACTTATTATTACGAAGTATTTCCCAGCAATCAGCTTGAAACAGGCCTGTGGCTGGAAAGCGAAAGGCTGATGCATCCTGTAATAAATGAAGACGGTGTTAGCACCCAAAACGAAGTAGTAAAAGAAGAAAAAAGGCTTCGCATAGATAACCAGCCCTATGGTAACCTGATCTCTTCGGTATTTGAAAAGTTATTTACAAAGCATCCATACCGTTGGCCGATTATCGGAAGCATGGAAGATCTGGATAATACCAAGCTTCCTGATTTTTTAGCATTTAATAAAAAATACTATGCGCCCAATAATGCTGTTTTGGTAGTTGCAGGAGATATTGATCCTGTAAAGACCAAAAAATTAGTAGAAGCCTATTTTGGTCCCATACCAAAAGGCCCGGCCATTGAAAGGGTGAATATTACCGAAGATCCTATTACAAAAGAAATTATAGATACGGCTTATGATGCCAATATACAGATACCGGCCATTATAGCCGCTTATCGCACGCCAGGTATGAAAGCGCGTGACGCGGTAGCGCTGGATATGGCTTCACAGATATTAAGTGGCGGCGCCAGCAGTCGTATGTATAAGAAAATGGTAGACCAAAAGAAGAACGCTTTACAGGTAGCGGCCTTTAATTATACGCTGGAAGATTATGGTGCCTATCTTACGTTTGCGCTACCCAACGGTAACCAAAGTTTAGACAGCCTTTTGGCCGACATGGATGAAGAAGTGGCTAAGCTGCAAAACGCGCTTATTTCCGAAGCAGAGTTTACCAAGCTGCAAAACCAGGCAGAAAATGATTTTGTAAGCGGCAATAACACCATGATGGGCATCGCTCAAAGCCTGGCCAACGGCTTCACTTTTCATAGCAATACCAATTATTTAAATACAGAACTGGATCTTATAAAATCTATCACCCGCCAGGATATACAGGATGTGGCAAAAAAATACCTGAATAAAAATCAGCGGGTAGTTATTTATTATTTACCGGAAAAAAAAGAAGCCGCCCAATAATTTTTTTG
>DAOLFI010000695.1:0-2774 GCA_035326385.1 Niabella sp. | reverse complement strand
GGGCTTACAGCCTAAAACCGTTATCGTAATACAAGCGGACGGTACAGAAAAACAGACAGCAATTGAAGAGGTGAACACAGGCGATATTATCCATGCAAGACCTGGGGAAAAAATTGCAGTGGATGGTATGGTTATATCAGGAACATCTTATGTAGATGAAAGTATGTTAAGCGGTGAGCCTGTGCCTGTACTGAAAAAAGATAATGAAAAAGTATTTGCAGGGACTATTAATCAAAAAGGCAGCTTCCGGTTCAAAGCCATTAAAGTTGGCAAAGAAACCATGCTTGCACAGATCATTAAAATGGTACAGGATGCACAGGGAAGCAAAGCTCCTGTACAAAAACTGGTAGATAAGATTGCCGGTATTTTTGTTCCTGTTGTGATAGGTATTGCCATATTCACATTTATTCTATGGGTTATCCTGGGTGGCGATAATGACGTAGTACAGGGTTTATTGGCAGCTGTTACGGTATTGGTGATTGCATGCCCCTGTGCTTTAGGATTGGCTACTCCTACGGCTATTATGGTGGGTGTTGGCAAAGGTGCTGAAAAAGGCATTTTGATTAAAGATGCTGAAAGTCTGGAACTATCCAAAAAAGTAAATGCGATCATATTGGATAAAACAGGAACGATTACTGAAGGCAGGCCCCAGGTAACCGGTATTCAATGGCTGAATAATGATGATACAGCCCGGAACATTTTGTTAAGCATAGAAAAGCAATCAGAACACCCATTGGCAGAAGCAGTAGTGAAACATCTGTCTGCCGGCCGGCAGGATTTGGCCGGAGTAACAAACATAGCTTTGTCAGACTTCAGCAGTATTACAGGTAAAGGAGCAAAAGCCAGTTATCATAATGAAACCTGGCTGGCAGGAAATAAAAAACTGCTGGCAGAAAACAATATCCTTATTGCGGAGCCATTACAAATGCAGGCTGATGAATGGGGTAAACAATCCAAAACCGTCATTTGGTTTGCAAACAGTAAACAGGCGCTTTCTGTTATAGCAATATCAGACAGGATTAAAGAAACATCTGCAGATGCTATCCGGCAAATACAAGAAATGGGTATAGAACTGTATATGCTTACAGGGGACAATGAAGCCACCGCCAGGTCCATAGCGCAGCAAACAGGCATCAAACATTATAAGGCAGAAGTATTACCACAGCACAAAGCTGATTTTGTAAAAGAACTGCAACAGCAGGGTAAAGTAGTAGCAATGGTAGGTGATGGGATCAATGACAGTACAGCTCTTGCAACCGCAGATGTAAGTATTGCCATGGGTAAAGGTTCTGACATTGCCATGGACGTTGCTAAAATGACTATCATTTCATCAGATCTTACCAAAATACCCCAGGCAATAAAATTGTCAAAACAAACTGTAGCTACCATTAAGCAAAATCTGTTTTGGGCATTTATCTATAATCTTATTGGTATCCCGGTTGCGGCAGGTATTCTATATCCAATCAATGGCTTTTTATTAAACCCGATGATTGCCGGTGCGGCAATGGCATTGAGTAGTGTAAGCGTGGTAAGTAATAGTTTGAGGCTGAAATGGAAAAAGTAAGATAATTTTAGTTGGACATGCTCTTCGTGAAGCTATCCACTACAAATTATTTGTTATACTGTGTTTCGCAAACGGTTTTCGCTTTGTCAAAGCTTATTTGAAAGAATGTTCTGAAAAATATCACTAACATTTTACCCCTGACATACCGTTGTCACCGGCCTGTTTTATGTTTGTTGCATCGTTTAAAAACAGAAATAAAATGAACAATAAAACAATGACAGGCATTCTTGCATCGCAATATAAAGCAAGCCTTGGTATGCTTAAGAGCGTAATCGAAAAGATACCGCAGGAACAATGGAATACAGAAGAATACAACAATCCGAATTGGCAGATTTCCTATCATACTATCTGGTCAGCTCAATACTACCTGGGGGCGAATACTGAAAGTTATGTGCCTTTTGAAAATGCTATTACCGGTGCCGAAAGTTTGGGCGGAACGCAGGATTGGGAAAATGCTGAAGAGGGTGTTGTGGTGGAAGGGTTTCATACAAAAGAAGAACTGCTTTCATTTATTGAGGAAGTTGAGCGTAATTTACAGCACCGTATCGAGGTATTACCATTAGAGGAAAATTCGGGTTTTGAATGGTATCCGTATTCCCGGTTAGAATTACATATCAACAACATCAGGCATATTCAGCATCACACTGCGCAAATTATTGAACGATTAAAAGCAAAAGAAGTAACAGGCTTTTCGTGGTGGATAGACCAAAATCCACCCGGGAAATGGGAACAATAACTCTTTAAAAATGAAATAAAAAAATAAAGCGTATGAGTAACAGTACAAATGAACTCAGACCCTAGATGTATTAATGGAACTACTGTTTTGCTTTCTGACCCCGGTATACGTTTTTCCTTTTTGCATATCCTTAAATTCCCATTTTGTTAACCAAATATGGCATGAAGTTTTTTAAGGAATAGGTAAGTACAGATCTCTTGAAAAAGTTTTACAAGAAATATAAAATGTATATCAAATGGAAAACTTAAATGATCCCCTGGTACAAATGCTTACTCACTGCGCTAAAATTTGCGAAGAATGTGTAGCAGCTTGCTTACAGGAAAAAGATGTGGAGGAGCTGAAATTTTGCATACGTCTTGATCTGGCCTGCGCTTCTCTTTGTCGGACAGCTGCCAGTTTTACTATATATAAACTGGAAAACAATGCTACATATGAATTATGTGCCGATATCTGCAGGCAGTGCGCTAAAGAATG
>DAOLFI010000694.1:0-2775 GCA_035326385.1 Niabella sp. | reverse complement strand
AGCAGCAGCAGGTAACATTCGATCAACTGCCCGAAGCAGGCTTTTTGGGTTAGCAGGGGCGGGGGGAGTTGCTTCGACCCGCTTTCGGGCCTATCGTGTGGATAGATTTTAGGGTTGCTGTTTTTGTGTGAGATGCTATATGTCCTCCCTGGAGAGGGGATTTCTCCTCGCGCTGACTTCCCCGGCCAGTGCGTTAGGGTTACTTGGTATAAATTTCATTGGTTTAGTAACGGGTATGCCCAGGTCAGGAGACCTGATTAAGAAGTAATCCAGCCTGATCGTCCCGGTCTGACTGGCTCTGCTCGCACTGGCCGGGAGGCCAGCGCGTTGAAGTTACTTAATACATATTCCACAAAAAAACGGAGCGTCGCAATTTCGATGAGCAATATTCAGCCGCTGACCCAATAATTATTGTACCCCAGAAAATATAGTTCCAATAATTTAAAGTAATTTTCTCCTTCCATCGTTTCTCTTATTATAATGAGCGATGGTATAGCAATAATGGCCGATGACAGGAAGCAAAATATTATAGATACTGTAAGGGATTATAGTAAGCGGCTTTTTGGCTTTATCCGGGGCAAGGTGAGTACCGATGCTGATGCGGAAGATATTTTGCAGGATGTATGGTATCAGTTCACGAATGTGTCCTCCACGCAAACCATTGAAGAAGTAAGCGGCTGGCTGTTTAGAGTAGCGCGCAATAAGATCACCGATAAATACCGCAAGAAAAAACCCGAGTTAATAGATGATTACCAGTACGAGAATGAAGACGGCGAAGTGCAGTTCAGGGAAATGTTGTTGGCTATAAAAGACAACCCCGAGCTGGAAGATTTCAAAGAGCTTTTTTGGGAAGAGCTGTTCCAGGCCCTGGACGAACTGCCCGGGGCACAGCGGGAAGTGTTTATATTGAATGAAATGGAAGACCTGACACTGCAGCAGATTGCCGATAAAAAAGGGGAGAACATTAAAACCATCATCAGCCGGAAGCGCTATGCCGTACTGCATTTGCGCAAGCGCTTACAGTATTTGTACAACGAATTGATAACGTATTAAAAATAGTATTATGAATGACAGAAAAAGATCAGGCCCACCCAAATTTGCTATTGCACTGTGTGCTATCGCAGCTGTTTTTGGTTTTGGGGCTATTGTGATGTTATTATGGAACGCCATATTACCCGATGTATTAAATGTGTCGGCTGTTACCTACTGGCAGGCTTTAGGTATTTTAATATTGAGCAAAATCTTATTCGGAGGTTTTGGCGGAGGGCGCAGAAAATGCGGTGGACCGTCAAGAGGCTTTCGTGAAAGGTTCAGGAATATGACCGACGAAGAAAAGGAAAAATTTAAGGAAGCCTGGAGAAACAGATGCGGAAGGTAGCAAATGTTAAATGATAAATATTAAATGCTGAATTTTAAAAAATGGTCCTGATTTAACATTTATCATTTAAAATTTAATCTTCAATATTTCAGGAAAACGTGATCAATTCCCCCTCCTTGCTCATGATTACTTTATGTGCCATACCTATGAACAGCCCGTGCTCCACCACTCCCACTATATTGTTCAACTGCTGATCAAGTGCAGCGGGATCTTCTATTAACCCGAAATCAGCATCAATAATATAATTACCCTGATCGGTAATATAGGTGGCTCCATCTTTTTTTCGTACCACGCCAATGCCGCCAATGGTCTGCAGGCAGCGTAATGCA
The DNA here is from genome assembly GCA_035326385.1 of Niabella sp. Taxonomy (GTDB): domain Bacteria; phylum Bacteroidota; class Bacteroidia; order Chitinophagales; family Chitinophagaceae; genus Niabella. The sequence continues at coordinate 1,068 of DAOLFI010000694.1, read as the reverse complement.
TAGCTATAAGCCATGGGTATTACCTCAACAGGTACTTTAAACTTGCCTAACAAATGGACCATTTTAGAGCTGTCGGTAATAATGATCTGTTTTTGGGTGATGGAAGCCACAATCTTTTCCCGGAGCAGGGCGCCGCCGCCACCTTTTATCAGCTCCAGGTTAGAAGTAAACTCATCGGCCCCGTCGATAGTAATATCAATAGAGTCAATTGTATTCATATCCACCATTGGTATGTCCAGCTCAATACACATTTGCCTGGTTTGTTCTGATGTAGGAACGGTTTGCAGCTTCATGCCGTGTTTAACCATTTCTCCAACTGCCTGTATGGCATAATAAGCAGTAGAGCCTGTTCCCAGGCCTATAGTCATTCCTTCTTTAATTTCTTTAACAGCTTCAAGCGCTGCCATTTTCTTTTCGTTATTTGAAGTATCCATTTATATGTTCCTTTTATGAGGTTCTGGATGTTTTACCAGGGTATTTCTTGTACCAGGAAGGCAGTAAAAATAACCCGTTCAGGCAAGTATTAGCAAAAGCATGTCATATTTTTATCGATATGCTCAAAATTTAATTGTGTACTTTGTACACAATAGTATATTTTTGGAGCTCGTGAATGTTGCTTGCTACCTGATCTGCCAGCCAGTTCCTTAACAATGCAGCATTAGTTTTTATAGATTTTTTAAAAGATATGTTTATGAAAAAGACACCGATTTTATTAGTTATGTGCATAGTCGTATGTATTGCCCACGCTCAGCAGTTAAAGTCTCCCGATGGTAATTTTCTGATGAGTTTTTCGTTACAGCCGGACGGAGCTCCTGTATATGAGTTGCTTTATAAAGGGAAGCCGGTTGTTAAGAAAAGTAGGCTGGGCCTTGAATTGCTCGACAATTCGGTAAAGCAGGAGTTTAATACGGAAATACAAAAGAGCAGTGCTGCTGCCAGGAGCGGTATTTCCCTGTACGATAATTTTGAGCTGACAGACCAGCAAACGGCTGCTTTTGATGAAACCTGGCAACCGGTTTGGGGTGAAACCAGAGATATCCGTAACTATTACAACGAGCTGGCAGTTAC
>DAOLFI010000693.1:0-2782 GCA_035326385.1 Niabella sp. | reverse complement strand
AGTATCGGACAGGCTCATCAAAAGATGTTGCGTATGCTTTTGAAAAATTGATATTTTTTACAGTGCCTGCTACATGCTCAATGCCACCCCAGATATGTTTTAAGTACGTTGGGTCAGAATAATCTTTTTTATCATGGCCTAAAGTAGTGCACCAGGTAATGCCACCATCAAAATTATGCACCCAGGCAGTGGGAAAATACTTTGCATAAAGGCCCGCGTTTTTGGCTAATGCTTCTTTTTGTTTGGGGTTGCTGATATCAATAGTTGAAAAATCATTTACCATGAGCGCTGTAGGACCCGGATAAAGTTCTTTTGCAAAATAACACTCATCGGCTTTTTTCCATACCGCCGGTATTCCTTTCATAGAAGGATGCTTTGTATCTATAACTCTTACAGTAAATGTCTGAAAATTAGCGTGCCAGGAAAAAGTGCCACCCATCATCATTTTAAACCATTCCCATTTGCGCTCTGTGCCGGTAACGGAATGGATGCCTACAAAGCCACCACCTGCTTCCATATACCTCCTAAAGGCCAGCCTTTGCACATCGGTGTCAAAGACGTCATTATTCGTGCTGGTAAAAATAATCATGCGATATTGTTTCAGGTTATCTTCTGTCATTACTGCCGGGTTGGATGAGGTATCCACTTTTAAGCCATATTGCTTACCGAAATTGAGTATGGCCTGTGCTGCATGGGGAATATTATCGTGCACAAAGCCCGCACCATTCTTTTTGTATACCAGCACCCGTACATTTTTCCATTTTACTTTAGATTGTGCGTATAAGGCGTTGTGCTGGAAAGTAAAAGTTAGGATAAGGGCTATTATTGCTGTTATAAATTTTTTCATCCTTCTGCATTTTTTATTTTACCCGCAATAGCGGATGATTTATAGGATTATCGGTTTTAGTAACCAAGGCTATTTTTCCTGGCTTTTTATTTTTTGAATTTTCAATGCCGGCGGATGGGCAAAGGACTGCCAGGCTTCTTCTGCCTGCTCTTTGGAAAGCTGGTTGTTAAAAACAAGCATCCTGTATTTTAAGATATATGTTTTGCCCGGCTCCAGCAGCCAGTCTTTATTTTTGGTGGGAGAAAAGTTGAGGAATACATCACCACGGCCATTCATGTTCTCCGGCCACACTCTTAATGGCTCGGGGTGGTTGTAGTTGGAAGGATAGCTCATCATTTCAAGTCCGCCATAATCCTTATCTAAGCTGCCCTGGGTAACGCACCAGCGGGCAGTACTGCCATCAGCTTCCTTACGGTTCTTTCCTTCGGAAGTAAGCGTAACGCTGTTGTCCCTGTTCCACAGCTCTGTAGCTCTTATGCCTAACCCACCGTACCGGTATTCGAGCAACAGTACAGGGCTTGAGCCGGCGCAGCTCAATTGGGAAGTGATATCTAAAATATAATACGGATCGGCTGGCTGCTGCCTGTATATCCTGACCGTTTGTACTTCATTGATAGCTGTTTTTTGAGATCCGTCTTTTTTAAAAGCCACATGCTCATGCAAGGCACTGAAGCCAGCGTAAACATTGCCTTTTTCGACGGCATTGAACCCCGCAAAGCGAACGGTGCCCTTCCTGTCTTTCAGGTTCCAGAAATCCAGTGTATCATTTTCGAAAAGCACATGTGTCCAGGGGTTCCACATACCCCAATGATGGTAATGATCAGGGGCATTGATACGTGTAAGCGCATGGCCCGAAGGCGTATTGAGCGGATGGATAAAACCGCTTCTTTTGTAGGCAGTATCAATTCCTTTGGGCGGATATACTGTTTTAAAATTGTATTGAAGCAGGTCTTTTGCCCCGTTTGCAATCACCAGCGCCCCGTCCTTTTCTGTTACCTGTAAAGCTTGCACTGCCGGCTGCGCTCCTGACCCTACCAGTTCAAAAGTCCTTACCGTTCTTACAGCAGGTGTGATCATCCAATGCAATGTGCGGCCGTTGCCTGCAGCTTCTACCTGGCAAGGGATATTAGTTTTTTTACCGTTAACGATTTCAAATAATTGCAGGCTGCTGTCAGCAATATGGGTGAGCGCCTCAAGGTCTGCCTGCATGGGTATATTCAGCCTTTCCTTGCCCGAAGTACTTACCTGCAGGGTAGCGATGCGTTGCGCCTGCAAAGTAAAGGTCAATAGAATAAAAAACAGGGTAACGCAGATATATGTGCGGAGATATGCACAGGAGCTGATCCTGATATGTATCGGGCGTGCGACGCAACATCGTTTAATAGTAGTACTCGGGCTGATCGCATAATTATATTGTTCCATTATCTGTTTGACGTAGTTTTTTTAGCGAGATCTAAGGCTGATGTGGTGATGTAATATTTAGTGATCATATTAGGTACTTCCCAGTCGGGTAGTTTTCCTTCACCCAGGTATTTGAGATAGCTTTCGGTTACCTGTGCAAAATGGGCTTCGTGGCCGGTATTGTACTTCTCCGGTACTACTGTGTGCCAGCCTGCATCAGATTTTTTAATTTCCACGCCCGGGTATTTGGCCTGTATGGAGGCTAAGGCATGGGTTAGATCTTTCTCAAAAGAAGCGTCGTCTTTTTTCACCGGCTCTATATATAAGACCGGTTTATAGTTTTGCTCTTTGCCCTGCCTGATGACCAGGTTAGCCCTTGTGCCACGCATGATTGAATAGTGTGTATCGCCCGTTCCTTCGGGCGCTTTATAACCCCAGGTTACCGAAACTTTTGCATGTACATTACGCAATTTATAATTGATCTCCCCGTTGCTGAACACATTCAAAGTGGTGTCGTTGCTGAGATCTTTTTTC
>DAOLFI010000692.1:0-2785 GCA_035326385.1 Niabella sp. | reverse complement strand
AATGCCTGTATAGCCAGTGTAAAACTCAGTCCCAGTGCCAGGAATGCCCCGAAAGCAAACGGGCATTTTTTAAAGATCCTGATACATCTGAACAAAAACACCAGGTACACAAACACCAGGAAGGCGCCACCTATTATACCATACTCTTCTATAATGATCGCAAAAATGAAGTCGTTATATGCTTGCGGCAAATAGTCACGGGTGGTACTGTTGCCGGGCCCCACACCCAAAATGCCTCCTTTTGCTATAGCTATTTTTGCCTGGTTCACCTGGTACATCTCATCAGTATCGGCCTCTTTACCACCATACATAAAGTTCTCTACACGTCCCACCCACGTACTTACGCGGACCCATATACCGCCCGACTTCTTCGCAGGAGCTTCAGCCGACAAATGTTCTGTGGCCACAGGTGCCGGTTCTTTATCTGAATGATGCTGAGCCACTGCCGCAATGACCAGCATGGTTATGGGTATTAAAGCCAGACCTACCACAGCTAAAAGATGCTTCGTATTCACCCTTCCAATGAATAATAAGATCATACAGCTGGCACCAAGCAGCAGGGCTGTAGACAGGTTTGCCGGAGCTATCAGCATACAGGTTATGGCTATGGGAATGATTACCGGCAAAAAGCCTTTTTTAAAGTCCTTAATCACCTGCTGCTTCCTGCTAAGCAACCTTGCCAGGTACATGAATAACGCAAGCTTGGCCAGATCGGAGGTTTGCATGGTCATGTTGATGATGGGCAGTTTGATCCAGCGGCTGCCTTCATTGATCTTAGCACCAAAAAACAATGTATAGATCAGCAGCGGAATGCTTAACAAAAACAATATCTGCGCTACTTTTGAGTAGATGGTATAATTAACCCTGTGCGCAAAGTACACGACTGCAAAACCCAGCAGAATAAAAATGATCTGCTTAAAAAGATATATTTCTGTATTGCCTTTATAATTTTTATATGCCAAAGAACCCGTGGCGCTGTACACTGCTAAAAGAGATACCAGCGTAAGTAATACCACCAATGCCCATATCACCTTATCACCACGGGTATGACGATTTAAGTTCTCGCGCCAGTCCGTTGACGGTATATTGCTTCTTATTTCAGTTGTTGCAGACATCGCTTAGTTCAATGTTAATATTTAATTGTTCACAGACGGTATATACTCAACCAGCTACATCATTTTACAGATCAATTACAGCGCTCTTAAACTGTGTTCCCCTGTCTTCGTAATTTTTAAATAAATCGAAGCTTGCACAACCGGGGCTCAGCAACACCACATCTCCTTTCTCTGAGTAGCTGAAAGCGGCTACTACAGCTTCCTGCGCACTGGTTGTGTCTATCATAACAGGCACTACTTCTTCAAAAGCCTCATGGATTTTTTTATTGTCCACTCCCAGGCAAATGATCGCTTTCACCTTCTCTTTTACCATATCCATCAGCAGGCTGTAATCATTCCCTTTGTCAACTCCTCCTAAAATCAATACCGTGGGCTTGTCCATATTTTCCAGCGCAAACCAGGTAGAATTCAGGTTGGTAGCCTTGCTATCATTGATAAACTCTACTCCCCGAATGGTGGCTACATACTCCATCCTGTGCTCCAGGTTCTGGAAAGTTTGTACCGCTTCACGGATCTTTTCTTTCCGGATCTCCATTGTAGTACCCGTCAGGCATCCTGCCATAGTATTATATTGGTTGTGTTTACCTTTAAGCGTAAAATCAAATACGCTCATTGTCATAAAATCCTCTCCTGCTTTTACGTACATATTGCCGTCCCTGATAAATGCCGCGCTTTTTTCGTTTGCCATACTGATCGTTAATGGGTTAGAATGAATGTTAAATTGATCTATATATTTCATGGTTACTTCATCATCCAGGTTGTAAATGAAGTAATCGCCTGCCTTCTGATTTTTTATTATTCTGAACTTACTCTCTATATATTTTTCAAACTGGTAATCATAACGATCCAGGTGATCTTCTGTAATGTTGGTCAGTACTGCTATATCGGCCCTGAAATCAACAATATCATCTAACTGAAAACTGCTCATTTCCACCACATACACGGGCTTTGGATCTAAAGCTACCTGCTTTGCAAACGACTCGCCTATATTACCTACCAACGCTGCGTCCAAACCTCCTGTTTTTAAAATGTGCCAGATAAGCGAGGTAGTAGTAGTTTTACCATTGCTCCCTGTAATAGCCACTATCTTACTATCGCCTTTAAACCTGTAAGCCAGCTCAATCTCACTGATAACAGGAATCCCTTTCCGGCGGATTTTTTTTACCATTTCGTTCTCCTCCGGTATGCCGGGACTTTTCATGATCTCGTCTGCAGCCAGGATCCTTTCTTCGTTATGCGTGCCTTCTTCCCATTCAATACCCGCAGCATCCAGCTCGTTACGATATACTTCCTTCAAAGAACCGCTGTCAGAAACCAATACCTCATACCCGTTCTGCTTAGCCAGAATGGCCGCACCAACACCGCTTTCACCTCCACCCAGTATGATCAGTTTCTTCGGCACTACTATCTTAGTTTAAGTGTTACCAGACATATTACTACCAGCATTACCTGTATGATCCAGAAGCGGGTTACAATCTTTGCTTCATGATACCCTTTTTTCTGAAAATGGTGGTGTAGGGGACTCATTAAAAAAATACGTCGTCCCTCTCCATACTTCTTTTTAGTGTACTTAAAATAAGTAACCTGTAGGCTCACACTTAATATCTCTACAAAAAACACCCCGCAGAAAATAGGTATCAGCAATTCTTTATGCACAATGATGGCAATAG
>DAOLFI010000691.1:0-2789 GCA_035326385.1 Niabella sp. | reverse complement strand
CCGGCTGGCACATCTTTATAAGAATGTAGGGAAATAAAAACAGCACATGAATATTTTTAATTACGATAAAATTCAAACCCTTTTGGAAACCGACATCCTGGTAATTGGGGCAGGATCAGCAGGTTGTGCCGCTGCCATAGCGGCATCGGGAAAAAAACATACGGTTGTTATTATTGAACGTTACGGTTTTCCGGGGGGCACTTCCACGCAAATGCTCGACACATTTTACGGTTTCTTTACGCCGGGCGCCGCGCCTAAAAAAATTGTAGGCGGTATTCCTGATACTGTTGTAAACGAGCTGGATAAAACGGGCGATATTTTTCTAAGACCCAATACTTATGGTGCGGGAACAGGCGTAAACTATAACCCTGAACGACTGAAACTGGTATGGGACGAACTCTTAACCACACATAACATCCGGTACTTTTTGCATACAACGCTGGTAGATGTGGCACAGAATAGAGCTGAAAAAATAAGCTGCGTCGTGTATCATAAATCTGGCTTTTATAAAATCAATGCACGCAGGGTGATTGATGCCAGTGGCGATGCGGATTTTTGTTATCTGGCCGGGTACGGGTTTGAGCTGGCCGGGGAAAAAGAACCTGCCCAGAGCATGACCACCACTTTCAGGATGAGCAATGTAAACCTCGAGAAATTTGAGCAGGCCGGAGGCGGCAAAATGCTGAAAGAAAAAATGAAAGAGGCTTACGATAACAAAGTGCACCCGCTGCCCAGGAAAGAAGGCTCGGCGCATGAAATGTGTGTGCCAGGCTGTATTGCTACAGTAGCTGTAAAAGTAACGGATTTAAACCCGCTAAATATTTATGACATTACCAGTGCAGAAATAGAGGGGCGTAAACAGTCGTTTCTTTACGAATCCTTTTTCCGTAAAGAAGTGCCGGGTTATGAAAATGCAAAAATTATAGGCCTTTCCACACAGATAGGAGTAAGAGAAACCCGGCGTGTATATGGCGAGCACCGACTTACAAAGGAAGAATGTCTCTCAGGCGAAATTCCTCCCGATACAGTATTGCTCTGCGGCGCTCCTATTGAAGACCATCGTAAAGGCAGCGATGGGCAGGAGGAAACTTACTGGGAATATATACCAGGGGCTGGTGTTTACGGGGTGCCTTACGGAACCCTGGTACCACAGGCAGGCAAGCTAGCCTGGGTTGTAGGTCGCTGCTTTTCTGCAACGCACGATGCGCATGCTTCCTGCCGCTCTATGGCTCAAACCATGAGCATGGGGCAGGCCGCAGGCCTTGCCGCCTTGCAGTCGCTGGAAAAAGATGTGACGGCTATAGAAATAGATGTGAATGTTTTAAGAACAAGGTTAACAGATTTAGGCCAGGTGCTTGAAATGCCTGCTGCAACGGCAGATACATCGAGAAATGGCTGGCAAAATAATAATAAATGTCTTTTATAAGAACCATACTTGGTGATATAGCGCCCACAGCAATAGGACTCACGTATTCGCATGAGCATATTGTAATTGAAGAGGGATTCACCACTTTGTCCAATCCTGATTTTATTTTAAATGACACGGGCCGGATAACGGAAGAGCTGAAATCATTTTATGAGCTGGGTGGCCGTACCGTGGTAGATACTATGCCTGCGGCATGTGGCCGCAATGCTGCAAAGCTGGCAACAGTTTCCAGGCAATCGGGTGTAAACATTATTGTGCCTACAGGTATTCATCTCGAAATCTATTATCCCCCTAATCACTGGAGGTACCACTTGTCTGCAGATGAGTTAACAACACTATTTATCAAAGACATTACAGAAGGCATAGATATTTATGATTATAACAGTCCTGTTATAAAAAGAACCGGCAATAAAGCCGGGCTGATTAAGCTGGCTACCGGCGATGAAGCTATTACAGATCACCAGAAAAAAATTTTTGAAGCAGTGGTGAACGCGCATCTTGAAACAGGCGCCCCAATTCTTACACATACCAACAGCGGATTACAGGCTATGGAGCAAGTGGAGCTGTTTGCAAAATTAGGCGCGAAGCTCAATCATGTGGTGTTATCGCATGTTGACAAAAGAAAAGAGTCGGCTTATCATAAAGACCTGATGCAAACCGGCGTGTATGTTGAGTATGACAGCCATTTCAGGTGGAAACAGGTAAGTGAAAATCCTACGTATGACCTGCTGGAAGCATTGTTGCCCGATTATAGTGAACAAATAGTAATAGGTATGGATATGGCGAGGAACACGTATTGGAAGTCGTATGGAGGGAAACCGGGCCTCACTTACCTGCTCACCACCTTTAAAGAAGAGCTAAGAAAAAGAGAGTTGGAAGCATACTATGATACGCTCTTTTTAACCAACCCGCAAAAATTATTTTGTTTTCATAAAAAATGAATATGAAACAAAATTTATTACTACCTCTCTTATACCGAGACAATGATATAGCTTAAAAGCAAAAAAATGACTTATTCATATCTCTATATAAAAACCAGCTTCTTAACGGGCATTGCTGCAAGGATTGTTTTGCTTACAATGCTTTGCCTGGCTTATGCAAATCTTTCTGCCAAACAAAACCCGGCGCTATCTTCACCCAATGGAAAGATTGTATTTAGCCTGGAACAAAAAAATAACTCCATATATTACAAGGTATCCTTAAACAAAATCCCCGTAATTCAGGAAAGTATTTTGGGGTTAGAATTTAAAACCTTTAAATTTTTAGATAACATAAAAATTGTCAAATCTGAAAAGGGCTCAGGTATAGAAGCTTATGATCTTATCACAGGTAAAAGCAAACATGTAAAAGATGCTTTTAACAG
>DAOLFI010000690.1:0-2798 GCA_035326385.1 Niabella sp. | reverse complement strand
ACGAATGCTTTTTCCCTGCTCCAGGTGAGCTTTGCAACGTAACAAAACTTCCAGCTCCGGCTTCGCTTTAGGATCTGTTTTGGCCTGTTTATCTTTCTTCTGAATTTGTTTTTCAACGCTGTCCAGGTCTTTTAACTGCAGTTCGGTATCAATAATTTCCTTATCACTTACCGGGTTAATAGCGCCTTCTTCGCGCAGTACATTCTCATCTTCAAAGCAACGGATCACATGAATGATAGCATCTACTTCCCTGATATTGGCCAGGAACTTATTACCCAGTCCCTCACCTTTACTGGCTCCTTTTACCAGGCCGGCAATATCTACAATTTCAATCTGGGTGGGTACCGTCCTGTTAGGCTGAACCAGCTCTGCCAGCTTTGCGATCCGCTCGTCCGGAACATCTACCAATCCTACATTGGGTTCTATAGTACAAAAACGGTAGTTGCTGGCCTGTGCCTTGGCGCTATTGCTTACCGCGTTAAATAAGGTTGATTTTCCTACATTAGGTAGTCCTACTATTCCTGCCTGTAAAGCCATTTTTATTTCTGATTTGAGATTTCTGATTTGAGATTAACCATAAAAAGTCCGCAAAGGTACAAATTATTATCCAGGTTCAATATGCAGTGCCGCTTGGCATCAGGGCAAACGCATCTCTTATTTTATAATCCTGTCAGCCGTTCAGGCCTAATTGTCCGGTTATTTGTGAAATGATTCTAAAAAATAAAGCACTTCAATTAGAATCTGCGGCGGCGGATGGTATTATTGACTTTGGATTTGAATTTAAGATGCGTTTGCCATACAGCTCTCGTAATTGATAGGTTTATTACAAGTAAATAAAGATGTGGACCTGCCATTGGGAATTTGAGATTTATGACCTGTAATTTATTATATTTACTCATTATGGTTTTAAGCAGAATCTGGAGCGCTTTTATACTTATTGCACTATTTGTGGCTTTAGGAAGATTTATGTTTCAGCCCGAACAGAAGCAGATATTTACCCAAATGGTAACAGGTAAAAGTGGGGACACTACGTATGTTAAAGAGGTAGATGCTGCCTCACTGCCCGCCGGTTTAGCGGAACAAATTGCATCGGGGCAAACAGTAAAATGGGAAGGGCTTCAGTTGACGGCATCGGGTGATGGAAAGTTTAAGGCATTTAGTTTGCAAGCCACTAACGGTGTTTTTGATACCACTAAGGATGCTGTTACTCTTTGTATTGGGCTTATCGGTATTATGGCTTTGTTCTTAGGGTTTATGAATATTGCCGAGCAGGCAGGCGGGGTGCGGTTTTTATCGAGGATCATTGGCCCGTTTTTCTCCAAGATCTTTCCGGAAGTGCCTAAAAATCACCCGGCAATGGGACACATGGTAATGAATTTTTCTGCCAACCTGCTGGGGCTTGACAATGCTGCAACACCTTTTGGACTTAAATCAATGGAAAGCCTGCAGGAGCTGAATCCTGATAAAACAAGAGCCACTAATGCGCAGATCATGTTTTTATGCCTGCATGCATCGGGGTTAACGCTTATTCCTACTGTAATTATTGCCGACAGGGTGGCTTTAAAATCGCAGTTCCCTACGGAAATTTTTATTCCCTGTATGATTGCCACTTTTGTAGCTACTATTACTGCAATGATCATTGTATCTGTGAGGCAGGGTATCAGGGTGTTTCAGCCTGTTATTATAGCCTGGGTGATGGGTATAACCGCTGTATTCACTGCTTTGATATTATATGTACGTACGCTGGATATTAAAGGAGTGCAGCTGTTTTCCACCAGCCTGAGCAACGGGCTTATTTTACTGATCTTTTTACTGATCGTTGCCGGGGCCATTTATAAGAAAGCCCCGGTTTTTGATGCGTTTATAGATGGCGCTAAAGGCGGATTTGAAACGGCTGTTAAAATTATTCCCTACCTGGTAGGTTTGCTGGTGGCTATCAGCCTGCTACGCAACAGCGGTGCTTTTGATTTTGTTATGGATGGTATTAAAGCACTTTTTGCTTTTGCCGGTGGCGATGCACGGATCGTTGATGCTTTACCTACTGCCATACTAAAACCTTTTAGCGGCAGCGGTGCACGCGCCATGATGATTGATACACTTAAAGCTCATGGCCCCGATTCTTTTACCGGTAACCTCGCTTCCGTTTTCCGCGGATCGGCAGATACTACTTTTTATATTATTGCCGTTTATTTTGGGGCAGTGGGTATAAAAAACACACGCTATGCCGTAGGAGCTATGCTGCTTGCCGATCTGGCGGGAGTTATTACTGCTATTGCTGTGAGTTATCTGTTTTTTGGGTAAAATATTTTCAAGGAGGAGTTACACTTTGAGAAGATGCTTTTTAAGGAATGAATTGATATTGCATACCTGTATGCCACTTTTAGGCTTGTAGTCTTCAATATTAGGAACCACAACGAAGTTTCTTTTTGGTTTTCAGATCTTCTATGCTTTGCAGGTTTCCTTTGCTCATATTTGATTTTCAAGGATGTAAAATAGGGCGTTTATTGACGATTGGCGACCGTCTATAGCCAGAAGCCGGTTACCTGTTGCAGTAACCTGAAAACAGCAAACACCCGCTAAGTCATCGGAGCTGAACTGCTCGCAGACTTAGCGGGTGTGATCACTACTTTGTGATAAGTTGTTTTTATTCAACAGTGTCCCACCAAACCGGGGCGGAGAGAATAGTTCTCAGGTTGGCTTCCGGATGAGAGGCCCTCCAGTTGGTAGAGTTGTAGTTCCGTTCGTGGCTGCACTGCTGGATACGGCGGGGGCGCGCCACCGCAACCCGTGGGCTTCGC
>DAOLFI010000689.1:0-2799 GCA_035326385.1 Niabella sp. | reverse complement strand
AGTTGGTAGAGCTGCTGCTTCCTATGATTGATCCTGAAGCAGAAATAAATGAAACACCTGTAGCGAAAGGCCTTCCTGCTGGTCCTGGTGGCGCTGTAGGCAGGGTTGTATTCTCTTCTGAAGATGCTGTAGAGTGGGCATCAAAAGGCGAAAAAGTGATCCTGGTACGTGAAGAAACGTCTCCTGAAGATGTGGACGGTATGCACAAATCGCAGGCCATTCTTACTTCTAAAGGAGGAATGACTTCCCATGCTGCACTTGTGGCAAGAGGGTGGGGTAAATGCTGTATTGTGGGTTGTGGTGAAGTAGAGATCCTGGCAAAAGAAAAAGTGCTGATCACTAAATCGGGACAAAAAATTACTGAAGGAGAATGGGTTTCTTTAAACGGAACCAAAGGGCTGGTATATAAAGGAACACTTCCGCTAAAGGCAGTGGATCTTAATGAAAATGAAGCCTACAAATTATTAATGAAGCTGGTGGACAAAACAAAGATCCTGCAGGTGCGCACTAATGCTGATACGCCTAAAGATGCAAAGCAGGCCCTGTATTTTGGAGCTGAGGGAATAGGATTGTTCAGAACCGAGCACATGTTTTATGGTGAGGGAAGCGAACGTCCGCTGTTCTTACTTCGTAAAATGATCATGTCTGATACTGAGAAAGACCGTAAAAAAGCGCTGGACGAACTTTCGGTATTTGTTAAAAAAGATATCAAAGCCACATTGGAAGTGATGGATGGCAATGCGGTAACCATAAGGTTGCTGGATCCGCCGCTGCATGAGTTTGTGCCTCACGACAAGCAAAAACTGCAGGAGCTTAGTAAAGAGCTGGGCATCAGGATGAGCCTTTTGAACAGGAGGATACTGGCATTGCACGAAAACAATCCTATGCTGGGGCACAGGGGCGTTCGTCTTGGCGTATCTTATCCCGAAATTACCGAGATGCAGGTACGTGCTATCCTGGAAGCTGCCGGCGAACTGTTAAAAGCAGGAAAGAAAGCTTATCCCGAAATCATGATACCGGTAACCATGGGACGTCTTGAGCTAAGCCACCAAAAGGAAATTGTAGACAGAGTATATGCCGAGGTTTGTCAGAAACTGGAACTGAAAAAAATACCTTTCATGTACGGAACAATGATAGAAACCCCAAGAGCCGCGCTGAAAGCAGATTCTATGGCGAAAGTGGCAGACTTCTTCAGCTTTGGTACCAACGACCTTACGCAGATGTCTTTCGGTTTCTCAAGAGATGATATTGGCGGGTTCCTGCCCAAATACCTGGATTATAAATTACTGACAGATGATCCCTTTGTAACTATTGACCAAAGCGGTGTGGGAGAACTGGTGAAGATTGCTGTAAACAAAGGACGCCACGTAAAACCCAAGCTGAAGCTGGGTATATGCGGAGAGCATGGAGGTGATGCAGAGTCCGTTAAGTTCTGCCATAAACTGGGAATGAACTATGTGAGCTGCTCCCCGTTCCGTGTACCCATTGCCCGGCTGGCAGCTGCACAGGTAGCTATTGAGGAAAAAAGATAGTTGTGTGTCTGTATTGCTTATAATAAAGGCTGCTATAATTTAGCAGCTTTTATTTTTCCCAGGTAGGCTTCAAATTGATGCAGGCTGAAGCTGCTGAGGTTATGCGCTACCGTCAATCCTCCTTTTTGCGAAGCCAGTACACCGTATTTTATATCGTACAGTCCGCTGATAGAATGGGCATCGGGGTTGATGGACAGTAAAACATTTTTTTCAAGCGCATAAGGTATCCATTTCCAGTCCAGGTCTAACCTGTGCGGGTTGGCATTGATTTCAATAACCACATTATTGGCAGCACAGGCGTCAATGATCTTTTTATGATCGATAGGATAGCCGTTACGGCTTAGTAATAATCTCCCGGTAGGATGGCCTAAAATAGTAGTGTATGGATTTTCTATAGCTCTGATCAGGCGCTGCATGGCTTTTTCCTCGCTCATGTATAAATTACTGTGTACAGATGCTATTACCAGGTCGAAGCTGCTCAGTACTTCAGCGCTATAATCCAGGCTGCCGTCATTTAAAATATCGCTTTCAATACTTTTAAATATTTTAAAGGGAGCCAGCTTTTTATTGAGCTCATCAATATATTGATGTTGCTGCAGGATCTTTTCTTCCGATAAACCATTGGCATAAGCCGCTGTTTTGGAGTGGTCAGACATGACCAGGTATTCAAATTTGTTTTTGATCAGATCGTTAGCTAACTCTTCAATCGTATGGATACCATCGCTCCAGTTGCTGTGATTATGGATGATACCTTTAATATCTGATACCTGGATCACTTCAGGCAATTCATGCTGCCGCGCACGTTCAACTATTGCTGCGGATTCTCTTAAGTAAGGGGCGATATAGGGAAGGCCTGTCTTTTCAAATATTTCAGGCTCGCTGTTATAGCCGCCTGCATCAAACAACTCCCTGTTGCAGTCTGCAAAAAATTCATCTTTGAAACTTTCGCTGCATGAGGTGAGAAACTGTTTTGTAAAGAGATTCTCTTTAACAGGGTATAGTCGCAGCTTTAGCCCATTGGTAAGCTTATACAGGATAGAGTCCTCATTATCTTCCAAAAGCTCCGGTGGATAGGCTGTCTGAAATTTTGGCTTTATATTTTCTTTTGTTTCTGCAATTATAAATTCAAGCTCTTTTATGGTCAGCAGCTGGCGGCGGTAATCGCCAGTAACGGCCACCTTATCTTTACCAAAAAGGTTTTCAAGGTAAGATTGGATAGCAGGAAAAACAGCATGAATCTGGGCAAATAAAAAATGACCGATATGCT
>DAOLFI010000014.1:0-14163 GCA_035326385.1 Niabella sp. | reverse complement strand
GATATGGACACCTATCTTTACTGGGGCGATATGCGGGCCGGCGCCCGGGGAAAATGCTATGGCAATGATATGATAAATGGCAGCCCGCAATCGAAAAAGATCCCCTGGGATGAATGGATGTGCGTTGAACTGATGATTAGGCTCAACCACCCCGCAACCGCATCCAACGGGGAGCTGCAGGTTTGGCAGAACGGTACAGTGGTTGGGCATTGGGGCCCCGGTTTTCCAAACGGGAAATGGCTGGCGGATTCCTGGATGAACGATAAAACAGGGCGGCCCTTTGAAGGGTTTCGCTGGAGGACAAATGAAAAACTGAACCTCAATTATATCTGGATCGAGTTTTACGACGACACTACTCCCGAAGGCGCATCCCATCATATCAAATTTTCCAACCTCGTTATTGCCAAAAAATACATCGGGCCTATTAAAACCTGAAAAAATGAAACCGGCATGAACAGTTTAAAGGATTGCCGGCAAAACGGTCAGGGATCGTGTAGGTTTGAGTAATATATCCGTTTGAATGCTTAAAAAGTACCCTTTTTATAAATTATTTTATAAAAAACATCCGCCACGTTTTAATGACGGATGTTGCATTATTGCTGCGGAACAAAAATCTGCTTCAGCTGGTCGATTAATACACCGTTTCCACTTACGCTGATATTGCTGATTTTATCAGCAATTTTCTCCACGTATTCCATCTCTTTCAATTTCCACAGCATGGCGTTTTCTTCCATCAGCTTTGCAGTGTTCAGCAAACTACGGGTACTGGCGGTTTCTTCCCTCCGGGTGCTTTCACCCACAGGAGTATTTTAAAGATATTGTAGGCGTTACCCGCAATATCGGAGACAGCCCTACTGAAATTCTTTTCCTGGCTAATCATGTACAGGCACCGTATGTAAGAACCAAACCGATTCATCATTCTCAAAAAACAATAGAGCAGCGAAAGGAAGGAACTGTTTTCAGCATTACTGTTATCCCCAACTTCGAGCTGGAGCGGGAACTGATTGGCTTTGGAGAAGGGCTGACTGTTTTATCACCTGCTTCTTTTGTTCGCAGTATCAAACGGAAGGTATGCTTGCTGTATGCGAATTATTTTCCTAAGGGTGGCTGGCTCTAAATCTTCTCTTATGATTGTTCGCTCATTCTAAAACCAATTGTTCCTCTATTACTGATAACAGGCTCTGACATCTGATTTTGATTAGCTATTTCCGCTATGCTCATTGGTTCACTAATTAGCGTATCAAACCCCAGGTGATTGCTAAGCGTCTGGCTTTTATTGATACCCAGTTTGCCAAATTCATATCGCGCAATTAACCGGCCTTTTCGCAGTAACGCGTCATCAATCGTTGATAAAGTACTGTTGAAAGTGCAGATTACCTGAACATTTAAAAAATCAGCCAACAGTCCGTCGGATATATTCAAAAGGTTCGATACAGAGGAACTATTGTTATACTTTCGGTTCATCATAATACTTTCAGCATCTTCTATCACCAGTACGGTTTCAGGATTGTTTACCAACAGCTCGATAAAATCCGGATTGGTTAAGTTGCCAGCCACGGAAGGCGAAAGAAACAATACTCTTTTCCTTATTTTACCAATAAGAAAGCGCAGATAAGTAGTTTTACCTGTACCCGGCAATCCGTGCAACAGCACAATGCCTTTGTCTTTTTTATGTTTCAACCTGCGTAAAATAACTTCATGCGTTTGCTTAAAATCATCTTCATAAAAAAGATCCAGATCAAGCTTTGTTTTTTTAATTTCCATTTCCTTTAGCGTTAACTGACTCCCTTTTTGAACAATCAGATTAATCTCTAACGGTTGCCGTTTATTTCTTTCCTGAAAGCGTTTTAGCAAACGGGTTACCTGCTCTATCAATTCAGGTTGTCCGCCGTTATGCAGTATTTCACAATAATACTCGTCCAGCTCAACAATACAATGTTTATTCAATACAATAATTGCTTTGTCATACTGGTACTTGCCCTTTGTTTTCTTATACCAGTGACGCTGATAAATAGTTTTTGTACTTTCCGCCAAAAACTTCTTTATTTCCGGGAAAGCTTTTTCACCATTTATTTGCCCCATATAATGCGAACTTGGAATAGTTCCAAACTCATGCATATAAAGAATACGGGTATCTATTTGAGCACCGTCAAAGACCCCGTTAATACTCATTATTTTTTGTTCCATCTTATTGTACCATTTTATTAGCGCAATTAGAGCTTGCAAATGCTTCCGGTTTTGCCCGGAACGCAAAGCCCATACCTGTTATATAACCCATCGCCTCTTTTAAAGCGTCATTACTTTTAAAAGCAGGATTGGTGTTAATGTCAGCATGTATTTCCAAATCGGTATTAAAAGCTGTAAATACATCGCATAGTTCGTAAGCGGTCTCAATACTTTTCTGTACTTCCAGCAACATACGTTCTTTAATACTCATTCTTTGGTGCATACTTTCACTTTTGATAAACATAAAGCCTCCTTTGCCTTTACGCAAAAACACGATAACAGTAGCAAAATCTGTTTCCTTACTTTTTACCTGGCTATCGGTTCCAATACATACTTTTACTTCGTATCCGGCTTTCGCTTCCTGCAATAACCGTTGATACACTTCCTCCTTAATAGAATGGCACAACCACTTTCCCTCTAATGTTCTCCATTGCTTCATTGTTTTTGTTTTAAGCTTTATCTTCTTTCAATTTGTTTAAATATTTTTTGCTTAGTGGTGCCTCGCGGAATCGAACCGCAATCTGTAGTTCTTCAAACTACCGCAATAGAACCATCTCTGCCAAAGCACCTTTTATTATGTTACCGGCCTACTGCATTACTTGTCTTTGTTGTGTCACTCACTTGTACTGTTATACATAGCTCATCTTTGTTAACCAATAAATTTTGCGGAGGGTACAGGACTCGAACCTGTGTGGGTATTACCCCAACCGCAGCTTAGCAAGCCGGTGCAATACCGCTCTGCCAACCCTCCATTTTGTGGAGGGAGAGGGACTCGCCCCCCGAACCTTTCACAGCCACTGTTTTCAAGACAGCTTCCCCGCCCCAACCGGACTCCCTCCAAAGTGTGAGCTATAAGATTCGAACTTATTCATCCCTAAGGAACCTGATTTACAGTCAGGCCCGGCTCTCCAATGCCGGCGCGCTCACCATTGCGGATGAAGAAAGGCTTGAACTTTCAACCTGTTGCTTAACAAACAACTGCTCTACCATTGAGCTATCCATCCATGTTGGCCCGCAGGGACTCGAACCCCGAACTCCCGGTGTAAAAGACCGGTACTCTAATGCTATTGAGTTACGAACCAATTTTGTTGCGGCTATGGGATTTGAACCCATAGCTATGGCTTATGAGACCATCGAGTTACCATTACTCTAAACCGCAGTTTATATTTGTTGACCCAAACAAAATCGAACTGTTAACCCTGAACGTATAAGGTTCCTGCTCTAACCATGGAGCTACAAGTCAATTTTTTGTTAGCTTAACAAGACTCGAACTTGTATCTCCTCATTCGTAGTGAAGTATTCTCATCCATTGAACTATAAGCCATTTTTGGGTTGACCCCGGGACTCGAACCCTGTTCTCTACATCCACAGTGTAGCGCTTTACCGGTTAAGCTAGAGCCAACATCTGGCAAAGCTGCTGTTGCATCCTGCAACAATACTTTGCCTTTTCCGCTGCACATAAATATTTGGTGTTTGCATACAGTTACCAACGGAACTGCGTTTCAGCGGGATGGCTGTTGGTTTCCCGGAGATTACACTCTGGGTCTTCTGCCGGTTTTCCTTTTTTGCTGAAACTCTTTAATACATAGTACATTGCCAACACAATCAATACAAATAACATTCTTCATTTTTTAAAACACAAAACCCGGCTGCACAACAACCGGGTTTACTATTAACGATGATAAGCTATTACGTTAAACCTGTTGTCCGGAATATTGTATGATTTGTTTCGAAGTTACCATCGGGCAATACATGGCTGTTCAGTATTGAAGGGTTTACTGTTATGCCTGTAAATAATGATAGCCGGTTTCGACGGATATTTTTGTGTTGTTGTTTACATAAAATCATTCTTCTATTAATCGTTTTTGTTTGATAAGCGGTACAAAAAAGCCCCGCCTTTTGGGGGCGGGGCGTATATGTTACCAATACTTTTGTTTTAATAAACCGCACTTAACATACGTACCCCGACCGGCTATAACCCAACGGGCTAAAGCGTTCTGTCGAATTGATATGTTTTTGTATGCGTAGCATTATTTTAAATTTTATTTACTGTGCAAAGGTGAATTAATTTTTTTGAATCGAACAAATTTTTATTAAACTTTTTTTTAAAATATTTTTATTAATACATAAAATGAAGAATGGTAACCTTTCAATAATTTTTTATTAGAGGTTTATTATTCTATAGCCGGAGCATTAGCACACACTGCGATTTGGGTGTAGCATTTGTTTTATAAAAATGATACCTCCGCAAAATTGACGGCCATGCACTGATTAAAAAAATTAAGCAGGAAGAGATAGAAATGATGGTGAAGGTTGTTGTAACTATAAATTTAATCCCAACTGTCAGATTAAGTCTTAACTTCTACAGATAATTACTGTTCACGGTTTGATCTCATTGCTAAAAGCTCCTTAGCTTTTTCATTATCTCTTTTATATGTCATTAGATCTTTTGTTTGTAGTAAGACATCCATAACCTTTTTCAAATCATTATTAACTTGTAATACCTGGTTTAATTGCTCTATCTCTTTTTTAGTAATATTACCAGAAAAGCCTTTTCCCCATAAGCATCCATATTTTATTGTTAGCTTTCATATATAAAATGTTTTAGAGAAAGAATTACTTTTTGCAGTACCATTCATCAGTTTGTATTTCTCTTCCCTAGATCTCTTATAATTTATCTAATGGCTAATACTAATTCTGATGGGCAAGGAAGGAAAGAAAGAAAAATGCTCGTCTTCTTTAAGAAGTTGTACCCCGGCTAATGATCTTATTTCACAATATCATCATTATTAATTCCTTTTTTGTTCTTTTTAATTTCGCTGTTTAATTTACCGAACCTGTAATTTAAATTGATGGAAAAATTTCTATAAAGTGTATTGCTTATATCCTGCTGATGAAAACCAATCCCATTTATCTCCTGTTCTAACCGACGGTATTTTTTTGTAATATTACCGGCCGAAAAAGAAATTGTCATTTTATCATTTAATAAACTTTTACTTAAGCCTGCAGTGTAAAAAAAATAGCCGTTTGCCCTGGATTGCATACCCGATGGGCCTGAACTGCTCGTTGTAATATCGGCGCTAATCCTCCAATTATTTTTAAGAGAAAAACTATTAGATAAATTAAGGTACCCCATCCATCCATTTATTTTAACAGTTTTGTTATTGGTAATAGCCTCAAAAGTAATGTAACGCACATCACTGTTTCCCGTTAAGCTCCACCATTTTTTAAAAGGATACCTTATAAATATACCGGTTCTACATACCTGACCTTTTCCAGTATTAAGGTATTGTAATGTAACAATACTGTCTGCCTCATTGTAAAAATAATTTTGGTAGATAGATTTGTTGAACCTGAGGTAGCCTACGGCCACTTCAAATATAGTTTCTCGTATTTTTGTGAATGTCAAATACCATGCTGGAGAAATGATCGGCCTGAGCGAAGGGTTACCGCTGGAAACAATGCCCGGCGTTGACCTGTCAACAAACGGGTTTAACTGGCCGATTGCAGGGCGCTGAATACGAATGGCGTAAGAAAGTGTAAGGCCGGTATTGCTATTAAATTTTTTCTTAACCGCAACATTGGGTACCACATTCAGGTAATTTTGTTTAACCAACATAGTACCGTTAGAAAAATTGCCTTTCATTACGGTTTGTTCGGCGCGGCCACCGGCCCGCATTTCCCATTTATCTGATTTATAAGAATAGGAATTGTAGAAGGAGTACACATTCTGATTATTATCGTACTGATTTGAGGATAAAGGGTCATTTACAAAATCACCGTTGCCTGCGTCTAACAAATTTTTAAAATTACTACCATTTTTTCTAAGAATAGCTTTTGAACCGATATCCGTAATTATTGCACCGAAAGTTTTAGAAAAATCTACCTGTACTGTATGCTCTCTAAAACGCTCATTGTTTGTCTGCAAAAAATCGGGCTGATTAAAATTGACTTCATTTTCAAAAATATTAATACTATGTAAATCGTTACCAAATTGCATATACCGATAAGAAAAGGTAAGTGCTTCGTTTTTATCCTTACTAAAACCCAACTGATAGTTGAGCGAAGCATCAAGCCCATCACCTGCAATCACTTTTTCGTTTTTAAAATCGTAGCCCTGCTCCATTCCCTCGTTATCCGTAAAAAGAGCATTTATTTTTCTGTTATCCTTTTTACGATTACCATTCATGTTAAACTGGCCTGTGAGCAAACTCAGGCTGTCTAACTCATAACTCAACTCAATACCCATATATCCTGTTCTGTTATTCGATTTTTGAAACCCGTTTTGTTTTAATGTTTCATTCATTGCTGCGCCACCAGTACGCAAAGAAGTGTTACTCAGTTCGGGAATACGATTAAAATTTCCTCCGGTAAAAAAAGATGCCCCAAGCTTTCCTTCTTTAATTGCAAAAGAGCCGCCAATTCCCGGGCCGGCGCCGGGGCCTTTCCAATAGGCATTTACACTTCCCTGATACCCGCTGGCAATTTGTTTTAATGTAATGATGTTGATAATGCCGGCAACACCCTCTGCATCATATTTAGCAGGCGGATTTGTTATTATCTGTATGCTTTTGATAGTTGATGCCGGAATACTCCGTAACACATCCTGCGGGTTACGCTCCACCAATCCTGAAGGGCGGCCATTTATAAAAATCCGGTAACCCGAACTACCTCTTAGCAAAATATTGTTGTTCCCGTCAACTGAAATGTACGGCACTTTACGTAGCATATCAAAAACAGAATTTGCTTTGCTATCCGGATCGGCCTGCATATCGTAAGTAATACCATCGATTTGTTGTGTGATGATTTGCTTTCTTGCTACAACAGTAATGCCTTGCATTTCGTTTGCCAATGGTGGCAGGTAAATATCCGGAACTAAAATATTCACCGTGTCAACTATATTTAATTTTACTATTGTACTATCGTAACCCACGGCAAATACTTTTAAAAAATAGTTCCCCTTTTCAAAAACAGAAAATATAAATCTGCCGATCGAATCGGCGAGCGTGGCCTGCACTGGTCTATTTTCTGATGTTAATAAATTAACGGTTGCAAACGAAATCGGGTTGCCATTTTTAGCGAGGACGCGACCAGTAACTGACCATGATAATAGCGCAGTATTTCGTTCAATCAATATGCTATTTTCAATCTGCCGGTAAAAAAAACCGGAATGCTTTAACGCTTGTTTTAACAGTTCCGATAATTTTATTGAGCTTTCTGAAAAAACAGGGATCGTAATGTCTTTAATCTCTGACTTTCTGTAATAAAAATGAAATGCTGTTTGCGCTTCTATGTTTTGTATCAGGCTTAATAAATTGCGCTCTGTATTAGTAGCCCGAACTTCAATTTTATCTACCGAAAGTTGCCCATGGGCTGACGTGGCCATTAAGGCTTGCATAAAAGTTAATGTGCCTGCTATAATAATAAAAATAATGCGCATTAATTGTTTAAAATGATGATTAAGACCATAACAAGCCTTTCTCCGCAATTGTGCAGAAATATTCATAACTTCAATTGTTTTTAAATTGGTATAAAAATTTAAAACGAGTTCAGTTTTTATTAACTGGCCACTGCAATTGGTTGCCGCCAATTGCAGTTTTTTTGTATGCTTCTTTTATTTTTTCATTGTATAAATTTTATTTTAGTTACATCCTGCCCCCTCTATTAAAATGTGGCTATTGTCCTGATAATGATAAGTGGCATTATTAAACGCACATATAGCTTTAAGCACATCATCCAGTGAGGCTGAAACTCCTGCGCTGCCGCTAAACCTGCAATTAGCCAGCTTAGGATTATTAAGTTGTATATGTTTTGAATAACGCTGCTCTAACATGCCAATTACTTCTGCCAGGGTTAAATCATCAAATACAAGATCTTGTGGTAACCAGCCAACCGCATTTACCGAATCGTTTTTAGTTTTACTAATTTGTCCTCCTTTATCAACTATCAGGTTTTCACTTTTTTTCAACTCTCCTAATAGTTGCTTGTTTTGGGTTGATACGCTTACCTTGCCACGCAACACAGTTATAGCAAAATATCGGGTGGCCGTATCAGTTTTAATATTAAAAGCAGTGCCTAAAACGGTGGTATTTATCTGGCCGGTATGTACAATAAAATTTTTCAACATATCCCGAAATATATCAAAATATGCTTCACCGTCTAACCATACTTCGCGCGTGCTGCCATTAAATGTTTTGGGATAACGAATTGTACTTGATTCATTCAACCACACCATACTTCCATCCATTAATTTTAATTGAGTTTTTTGTCCTTTTTTAGCATTAAAAACAACAAAATCTTTCTGTTGATTAACAACTTTTTTATTATTCCAAATAAACCATCCTGCTGCCATTAATAAAAAAATAACGCTTGCAGCAATACTCCTCCACATCATTTTTCTCCTGATAGATATAACTTTTGCTTTTTTTGAATTGATGGCATTTAGAATATCTGTATGCAGGCTATTGATAAATTGTTGCTTTTGATAGCTTTCTAATTGCCTCCATTCTGATGAAGGATTTTCATTTTGCGCCAACCAATTATCAATGTATTCTTTTTCTTCTTTTGAAAGAGAATCATTTAGATACTGCTCAAAAAAATGATTAATAGCTTCCATAATTATTATACAACTATAGTATTGTCGTATAAACAGAAAGTTAGTACCGAAAATTTTAAAACTAATTATTTAACCACTCAATTAGAAGTAGTATCGTGGTAAAATCGCGTAGATGCTTTAAAGCGATGGTGAGTTGATTTTTAACGGTTTGTTCAGGTAGTTGTAGGTGTTCGGCTATTTCTTTTGTTGAAAGTTGTTCCTCGCGGCTTAATTTGTAAATCCGTTGTGTTTTTTTCGGTAATTTATCAAGTTGTTCTTCCAAATGTTTTTTAATATCCTTTGCTTTTAATTGCTCATACGGATTATTAGAATGAACTATATCCAAAAGCGGACGAATCATTTCCGCGTAATTCTCACGCGTTGCATTTTGCCTTATTTTATCAATCACCCGATAACGCAATGCAGAAAAAAGATAGTTTTTTAAATTGCCTTTTACATTTAACTGGTGCCGGTTTTCCCATAGTTTAACAAACAAATCCTGCAAAACATCATGTGCATCTTCTATTTGGTGTAATCTGGAGGCACAAAATTCAGCCAGGCTAATTGCATACCGTTGGTACACTTCAGAAAAAGCGGTTTTATCATCATTTCGAATAAGCTCCAAAAGGTTTTCATCTGATAACTCAGCCGTTAATAGCATATAAGTTTTATTACAAATGTAGTGTTTAATCCATGCGAAATGCCAATGACAATATGCTGTAAAACTAAAATTGCGAGATTGTCCCCCAAAATTTTATCCCCAAAAATGAGCATGTCTCAAACAATGTCTCAAATAAAAAAAACAGCTACAACTTTATGTCGTAACTGCTTGATTTTCAGCTCCCCCTGCTGGACTTGAACCAGCGACCCTCTGATTAACAGCCGAGATCACCCACTTTTTCTATCTTAATCAGAGCAAACGGAACCTTACTTAATCGTTTATATTTCAGCCGTTTACACACTTATCAGTAATTTTGAATGAACCTATGAACAGGTGTTTTAACCCCGGTTTACTGGCAAATTACTGGCAAATTTTGAAGTGAGGGTATTTGTGAATTTTTGAAATATAACGGCCATGTCTGTATCAATTGTTATTACGCTCGACACCCGCAGAATGAAAAAGAAAACGGGAACCTACCCTGTGAAATTACTGGTCACAAACAACAGTGTGCCCAAACGTTATCAAACCATCTTTGATCTTTCTGAGCAGGATTTCAATACAATTTCCGCAAAGAATATGTCGGCTCCTCTCCGTACCATTCGCGATGAGCTGAAAAAAATTCAGCGCGAGGCGGAAGATGTAGCCACCGATCTTTCGTCATTTACGTTCGCTGAATTTGAAAAAGATTATATCCTGAATAATCCTTCTTTTCATCAGCGAAAAGCTATTAAGGAAACTACGGCCCTCGTAAATCATCAGTTTAATGAAGTGATGTATGATAACCGTTTCCCTATTTTCCGTTTACCCAAACCAGAGCCTGACACTATCCTGGCAACTTTCTTGTTTTATATCAGCAAACTATTAAGTGAACACCGGATCCGCACAGCGGCCAATTACCAGACAGCCTATAATACTATTGCCCGGTTCCGTGGAAATGTCCGGTTTATTGATATCAATGTTGTTTATCTGAAAAGGCTGGAAGTTTGGATGTTGGAGAAGGAATATTCCAAAACAACTGTTGGGATTTATACCCGCTGCCTGCGGGCTATCTTTAATGATGCCATTTTTCAGGGGATTATTAAGCGGGAAAAATATTATCCGTTCGGCCGCAGGTTATACCAGCCGCCATCTTCCCGCAACATTAAAAAGGCCCTTACTTTAGAAGATGTAAGTAAAATTTATTACTACCAGCCGGAATGTGAGCGGGAACGAAAGGCAAAAGATTTCTGGCTATTCTCCTACTTAGCAAATGGTATTAATCCTACCGACATTGCATACCTGAAATACAAAAACATTGAAGGGGAATACCTCATTTTTGAGCGGGCCAAAACCGAGAACTCTACCCGGCTTGATCCGCGGCCCATTACCGTGTTCATTACCGAGGATTTGCAAAAAATCATTGACTATTGGAGTAATAAAGACAAAAGCCCCGGCAATTATATCTTTCCGATCCTGGAGCATAATATTACTCCATTAAGGCAAGTGGAGCTTATAGAACTGTTTGTGCAGGCCATCAATGACTGGATGGTTAAGATCAGGAAGAAACTCGGCATCGAAAAGAAGGTTACCACCTATGTGGCAAGGCACACATTTTCTACCATTATGAAGCGGGCAGGTGTAAGCACTGCTTTTATCCAGGAATCGTTGGGGCATACAAACATTAAAACAACGGAAAACTACCTGGATAGCTTTGAAAATAAAGTAAAGAAAGAATATGCGAACTGGCTTGTTGCATTTAAAAATGTACCCCACTGCACCGTTGATTCAACAAAAATAAGTACATAAAAATGTAATTAAACGCAAAATATCGTACATAAAAGTGTTGTTTACATAAAGCAGTATGTTATTCCAGGTGCTCTCTGTATATGGTCAACTAAAACTAACATAAGAAATTTCATATTTTACTTTTAGGCCTAAAAGTAAAATAACGTTATTTTTGTTTTACTTTTGTAAAATGATAAAGTTAGAAAATTACCAATCCGGCAATAAAAGAAAAGGGCTTCAATATCAATATTTTGTACCAAACAAAATCAATGATGCCTGGCAATGGCAAAGTTCCGAACTAAATGGTTTGTTAGAAAAAGCCGCCATTAAGTTGGGGGAACTCAACTCCTTTTCACGTTTTGTGCCGAATATTGATTTGTTCATACAGTTACACGTGACCAAAGAGGCTGTGGTTTCCAGCAGGATAGAAGGTACGCAAACCAATATGAATGAAGCGCTCCTGCCCGAATCAGAAATAAAACCTGAGAAAAGAAATGACTGGAAAGAAGTAAACAACTACATCCAAGCAATGAATGAGGCTATTGCTGACCTGGAGAGGCTACCCATTTCAGGTCGACTCCTCAGGCAAACTCACGGGATACTGTTAGATGATGTACGGGGAGAGCACAAGCTGCCCGGTGAATATCGTACCAGTCAAAACTGGATTGGCGGACTTTCACTGGCTGATGCCGCTTTTATACCACCCCACCATGAGATGGTGCCAGAGTTAATGAGCGATCTGGAAAATTTTTTGCATAATGACGACATACATTTACCCTCTTTGGTAAAGATTGCCATCGCTCATTACCAGTTTGAAACAATACACCCATTTTTGGATGGCAATGGGCGCATTGGCCGCTTGCTCATAACCTTATACCTTGTAAGCCTTAAGATTATTGAAAAGCCACTACTGTATCTATCTACCTTTTTTGAAAAGAACAAGGGCCTGTATTACGATAATCTTACCCGGGTACGAACCCATAATGATATGCTGCATTGGATCAAGTATTTCTTGGTAGGTGTAGAACAAACTGCTACCCAGGCAGTAAACACGTTGCAAGAAATATTACAGCTAAAGCAACAAACAGAGCAGCGAATACAACAGGAATTTGGGCGGCGAGCACATACCGGTTTACAGTTACTTAACATGCTACTGCAAAATCCCATGATCACCGTTGATGGGACCGCAAAGGCCACGGGGCTCAGCTATAAAGCAGCTAACGACCTGGTGGAGCAGATGATAAAATCCGATATTTTAAAGGAGGCTACCGGCCAAAGCCGCAACCGGCTTTTTGTTTTTGAAAACTACTTAAACGCCTTCATAAAATAAAGAATACATACTTGTTTTTCCTGGGCACCCTATCTGAAATCTCTACTGTGATTTCAGACACATATGATCCCGGTTATTTACACCAGTCAAAAAGAAAAAATGCCTCGTGAATGTTTGTTTTCAAATCAATAAGGAAATAAGTAATTTCAGGTATATTCTCCATCGTAACATTTTATAAACGTTATAAAATGGTGTAACTTTATTTAAGGTAACCATCAGCCTTGATGGGAGTTAGCAATTTTCGCCATTCATTTAAACTCATAAACCTATGGACTGGAAAAGTATCGTTAACAACAATATGGTTCTCAGGAATATGTCTGCAGATCTATTTGGGAGATCCGAATATTCAACCACTCCGGGTCAGTTTACTCCCTACTTCCAATATAAAGTAGGCGCCAAGCAAAATGATTACTTCCTGTATTTTCCAAAAGAGCCTTTTTTAATGAGGTACTATAATGAGTTTTTTAACAAACTTTCTGGCCTAACGGGTTCTGATATTTACAAATACATCGAATTTCATTGGAAAGCTTATGAGGATAAGGCAGATTTTCTTCGCTTTTTGCGCTATGAGCTGAGCGACCGGTTGAAAAAGAAACTTTCTGCAAATTACCGGCAGAAGTACCAAACCGCAATGGAGTGGGTTTTGGAAACAAAGGCTGCATGGCAAACAGAGCATGATGTGAGTTTCAGACAAGAGATTGAGAAAAGTGTGCAGGATATTCTTAATAAAAAAGAAAATTCAGCGTCTTCTGATTCAATAGCCCAACAAGTTGCTGAAAAAGTGCAAGAGTATCTGAACAAAATTACTGATACTGCCGAGGAAAAGCTAACAACGGCTTTTGTAAAGTTGCCTTCTGCCAATATTGAACTCAACAATCGCACTCATGAAGAAAAGCTTATTCAGTTTTTTTTACTTCTAAGGGATATAAAAGCACCGCCTCATTTCGGAAAAACCGAGCAGCTTTTTAAACGGTTTGCTGATATTGATATCGCATCTATTTTGCATCTTCATTTTGATAGCTATAGAGACAAAAAAGTTCCTACGCTTCAAAAAAACATCGGGCAGTTAAACAGTCAGATAAAACCAAATAACCCGAAAATCAGGAAGCTTACTGACGCAATGCAAGAGTTTTTCTATTAAATAATAAACTACAACAGGTTACTTAGCAACTTTCCAATATCCTGCACTACCTACTTTCCTTTCATCCGTTGCCCGTTGTACCAAAGTATCTCCCTCTTGTAAAGCACCAAATATTTCAATGCCTTTTTCTGTACTCATGCCCTGGCGAACGTCCATCCATTCTGCCAGGCCGTTTTTTACAGCAATTACAAATTTCCGTTCCTGGTTGGTGGCAATTGCTGATGGCGGCGCCACAAAAGAGGGGCCGCTTCTTTCTAAATTAAGGTTCACATAAGCAAAACTGCCCGCCTTTAACTCATTCCCTGTATTCAGGAACCGGTACTCCCAGGTTTCGGTCCTGTTTTTAGGATCTATCGCCCCGCTCTTCCGCGCCAGCGTTGCCGCAAAGCTTTTATTAGGGTTGCTTTGCACCCTGAAGCTTACAGTTTTTGTACCAGCCCCGGTGG
>DAOLFI010000688.1:0-2820 GCA_035326385.1 Niabella sp. | reverse complement strand
ACAAAGCTGCGGCAGATGCAGGTGTGGGCAGTGTAATGGCTTCTTTTAACGAGGTAGATGGCTTGCCGGCAACGGGTAACAAATGGCTGATGACAGACGTGCTGCGCAGGCAATGGGGTTTTAATGGTTTCGTGGTTACAGATTATACAGGAATTAATGAAATGGTAGATCATGGCATGGGCGACCTGCAAAAAGTGGCGGCATTAGCATTGAATGCAGGGATCAATATGGACATGGTGGGAGAAGGTTTTATTAAGACTTTAAAAAAGTCGGTAGTAGAAAAAAAGGTTGCATTGTCACAAATTGATGCTGCTTGTCGCAGCATTTTAGAAGCAAAGTATAAGCTGGGACTGTTTGAAAACCCGTATAAATATATTGATCCGGAGCGTGTGAAAACAGACGTATTTACCGATGCGCACCGCAAAGAAGCGCGCGCCATAGCTGCCGAAAGTTTTGTGTTGCTGAAGAATGATGGTAACATACTGCCATTGAAAAAGTCGGCAAAGATTGCATTGGTAGGACCGTTGGCTAATAGCAAAGACAATATGCCCGGCACCTGGAGTGTGGCAGTAGACTTTAAAAAAGCCACTACGCTGTTAGAGGGTATCAGGCAGGTAGCCGGAAATGATGCAATGATAAAAACAGCATTGGGCGCTAATTTCGATGCCGACCCGGCTTATGAAGCACGCGCCGGTATGTTTGGCGATGATTACAAAAGAGACAACCGACCCGCACAGGAGTTGATTGACGAGGCGCTGCAAATCTGTAGTGATGCCGATATAATTGTAGCAGCGGTAGGCGAAACAGCAGAAATGACAGGAGAAAGCAGCAGCCGTGCCAGTATAGAAATACCGCAGGTACAGAAAGATTTGTTGCAGGCATTAGTAAAAACAGGTAAACCTATGGTAATGGTTTTATTTACAGGGCGACCATTGGCGCTTAAATGGGAGCATGAAAATGCATCGGCTATCCTTAATGTATGGTTTGCCGGAACTGAAGCTGGCACTGCAATTGCTGATGTGTTGTTTGGAGCTGTAAATCCTTCGGGAAAACTTACTACTACTTTTCCGCAAGTGCTGGGGCAGGTGCCTATTTATTATGCACATAAAAATACCGGCAGGCCGCTGGCAGCAGGAAAATGGTTTGAGAAATTCCGTTCAAATTATTTAGATGTCAGCAACGAGCCCTTATATCCGTTTGGTTACGGGTTAAGCTATACCAGTTTTACTTATGATAGTATCGTGCTAAACAATACCCGCTTAAAAGGCAATCAAACCTTAAAAGCTTCTGTAAAAGTAACCAATACCGGTAATACAGCAGGTAAAGAAGTAGTGCAGCTATACATCCGAGATGTAGTAGGGTCTGTTACACGCCCGGTGAAAGAACTAAAGGGGTTTGAAAAAATTGAACTGCAGCCGGGAGCAACTCAAACAGTAACATTCAGCATTACACCTCAAGACCTTAAATTTTATAATTATGATCTGAAATACGACTGGGAGCCCGGTGAATTTGAGATTCAGATTGGCGGGAACTCAAAAGATGTAGGAAAACGGGTTATTTACTGGGATAAATAATCATTAATCAGGGTACACCTTTTATCAAAAAATAAAGCGTTCTTTATATATGCTGAAAATAATCATATCGGCTGCATTATTATTTTCTTATAATGTTGTTTGCTGGAATACTGTTCATGCACAAAACAACCCGGGAACTGTAGAGCGAAGAATAGACTCTATGTTAAAGCTAATGTCTCTGGAAGAAAAGATCGGTCAAATGAACCAGTATAATGGTCCCTGGGCAGCCACGGGGCCTTTAACCAACGATGATAAGTTGCTTGACCAGGTAAGGGAAGGAAAGGTAGGATCAATGCTAAACGTAACTGGCGTAAAAAGAACCCGGGAGCTGCAGCAACTGGCTTTGCAATCAAGGTTAAAAATTCCTTTATTATTCGGTCAGGACGTTATACATGGTTATCGCACCACATTTCCCCTGCCCCTGGCAGAAGCGGCAAGCTGGGATCTGCAGGCTATTGAACGAAGCGCCAGAATAGCAGCAATAGAGTCGGCTGCAGCAGGCGTGCACTGGACTTTTGCTCCAATGGTAGATATTTCGCGAGACCCCCGTTGGGGAAGAGTAATGGAAGGTGCAGGCGAAGATCCTTACCTGGGATCGGTGATTGCTGCAGCAAGGGTAAAAGGTTTCCAGGGAAAAGGATTAGGGAGTACAGACGCCGTAATGGCTTGTGCCAAGCATTTTGCAGCTTACGGCGCCGCCGTAGGAGGAAGGGATTATAATGCAGTAGATATGAGCCTGCGTATGTTGCACGAAGTATATCTTCCTCCTTTTAAAGCTGCAGCACAGGCAGGGGTAGCCACTTTTATGAATGCATTTAACGATTTGAATGGCGTGCCGGCCACAGGTAACAGGTACTTACAAAGAAGTATACTGAAAGATCAGTGGAAATTCAGCGGCTTCGTGGTAAGCGACTGGGGCAGTGTGGGCGAAATGATTGCACATGGTTTTGTAAAAGATAACTATGAGGCCGCAATGGCCGCAGCTAATGCGGGGAGCGATATGGACATGGAGAGCCGCAGCTATATACAGCACCTTGCCCGCCTGGTAAAGGAGAACAAAGTATCTATAGCAGCGGTAAATGATGCAGTAAGGAGAATTTTAAGGAAGAAATTGGAGCTGGGACTTTTTGATGATCCCTTTAGGTTTTGTAATGAAGAAAGAGAGCAGCAGCAATGGAATAATGAAATGCACCTGCAGGCTACGCTGGATATGGCCCGGAAAAGCATTGTTCTTTTAAAGAATGAA
>DAOLFI010000687.1:0-2825 GCA_035326385.1 Niabella sp. | reverse complement strand
CCTTGTCTTTGCCTGTAAGCGACTGGCCTCTTGCCTGTTTTTTTTTATATCTTCTTCAATATTCTTGATTTGGTCAGAGCCGCATCCCTGATACATATTAATCACACCCTGATTGCCATCATAATTATTGAACACGTTTGTGTAAGTTGGTTTGTTTTGATAGGAAATTATGTACTCTGGGGTAACACCAAATATTTCGGCA
Source organism: Niabella sp. (assembly GCA_035326385.1). GTDB lineage: Bacteria > Bacteroidota > Bacteroidia > Chitinophagales > Chitinophagaceae > Niabella. The sequence continues at coordinate 2,623 of DAOLFI010000687.1, read as the reverse complement.
AGCTCGTTCAACCTTTTTAGCGTTATATCAGCCTGATTATTCTCAATATTGCCATAAGCCTTTGTTGAAATACCAAGCGCTTTAGCCACATCTTCTTGCCGAAATTTAGTCTGCTTTTCTCTTATTTCCCTTAAATTATCACCTACTTTCATGATTAGAATATTTAGTTTAAAAATCTATGTTATTTGCCTTTAAAAGTGCTTCTAACAAATCTATACGCTTTCTTTGACTTTCAATCAATTCTCTCTGAAGTTGATATAACAAATCCCTTCCTTTTATCTGGCTTTGATCAATAGTAATTAAACCCTGATTGCCATTATTATTATGAATAGTGTTATAGAAGTCTTGTTTTAATCTGCAATACTTCAAAATATAAAGTGGACTACATCCAAAAATCTTAGCGATTTCGCTAAGTCGGCTCAATGTAATATCAGCTATATTATTTTCTATATTCGCATAAGCCCTGGTGGTTATATTCAATTGTTCGGCAACATAATCCCGTTTGAGATTTTTCTCAAATTCACGGATTTCTCTTATGTTGTCCCCGATCTTCATAGTAACTGCTAAAAATCAATTTTGAGGTTATGTTGATGCAATAACGCTTCTAACTGGGGAACTCGTTTTAATTTTTCTGAATACAGGTCTTCATAGGCTTCTTTATACGCTTTTCTTATTTCCTCCTGATTCACCCCTTGAATATTGATAATCGTTCCCTGATTGCCATTATTATTGTTGAAGAAGTTTCTAACACCACCAGTAGCATCTTTCAATTCAATAATGTCCACTATGGTTGTTGATAATCTGTTTGCAATAACTTCCAAAAGATTAAGCGTTACATCGCCATCATTTTCAATGTTGATATACTCCTCTTCTGTTATGCCCACTTCTTCCGCCATAAATTTTGTGGTAAAATCACTTTTAAGCCGTAACTCTTTAATATTCTGTCCGATTTTCATTTCTTTTGACTTTTCCCAAATATACAAAATTATATCGAACTACTTATATAGTAAGTTAAACTTCTTATTTGGCACCTCTCTTCTTCCATAAGGAATGCCGATTAATAATCTTTGTAGAAGAACAGCCAAAAATGGGAAGAATGACTACCAAGTATGAACAATATTGCTGCTTTTCCATAGCCGGACAAGGCAGGGCCGTTGTTTTATTCTTCTCCAGGAAGTTCAGTTTGCGGGCTATTATCGAAAAGCCAGTTTAGCACCACGCCGCACACTCATACGGAGTAATCACAGTTTTATTTCACCCCTTTTTCTATAAACCTATCATGAGCGTATCCAAACGTAATAACAATTCTATTTTTAAAACCTTCCGCCGTTTAGCACTGGGAACGTGTGGTAGGATTGGGAGCACAGCCGGCAAGTATCTTTTGTTACTGGTTTTTCTCATGTATGCAGCCATCCAACAGCAGAGCCACGCACAAGTGGCTTCTGCTAAGGCTGCCAACGCCTTAAAACCCACCCCGCTTGCCATCGGAGACAAGATCCCCGATGAACTTTGGAACCTGCCCTTGCAGGTGGTAAACCATCCCCAGGGCAAGAAGACCATTACCCTTAGCGAGTACAAGGATAAGCTGATCATACTGGATTTTTGGGCCACCTATTGCTCACCCTGTATTAAAAACTTTCCAAAACTACATGCCTTACAAAATGAATTTGGCGACAAAATAAAAGTGCTGGCAGTAACACAAGAGGATACAGATAAAATAACCAGGTTTTTTAAAAAAGGTGCAGGTAAAGAACACACCTATGTTAATTCGGTAATTAATGATAGCGTTCTTTTACAGTATTTCCCTCATAAATCTGTACCGCATATTGTATGGATAAATCCTAATGGCAATGTACTGAATACCACACAGGCAGAAGACATAAACCAATCTAACATACAAGCCATTTTGGATAATCAAAAAACACAGATGATTGCCAAAGTGGATATTGACCGTGATAGACCTCTGTTTCTTTCCGAACATTTCAGTAACGACTTACAATTAAAATCCTATTCCATTTTTGCCAAAGGGTATTATGCAGGATTACCATCAGGAAATAAATTTAAGCAAAGCAAAGACGGTAAAATTTATGGCAGACAAATGACCAATGCCTCGATGATGAATATATATAACCCTATAATCGATGAATTGTTTCACAAAAACGGTGAACAATTCAATTCAAAGCGGATGATAATACACGTTAAAGAACCTGCTTTATTGTATGTAATAGAAAAAAAGGACGGGGAATATGAGAAGTACAATTTATACAACTACGAATTGATTGTACCCGAAGAAAAAGCAGATAGCCTGTACTATTACATGCTGGCAAACCTTACCCGCTATTCGGATTACATTGGCTCCATTGAAAAACATATAGTGGATTGTTTTGTGCTTGTACGAACCTCCACGAAAGACAAACTCAAAAGCAAAGGTGGAAAGCCTAAAACCAATTTTACACCAACACATGCTATTCTTATCAATCGCCCTTTAGGGCACATGCTAAATATGGTTAACGGCGATACGATTACAAACCTACCTATAATTGATGAAACAGGTTATACGAATAACGTGGATATGGAAATGTCGGGAATTAAAGATTTAACCAGCTTTAAAAAAGAACTCAGT
>DAOLFI010000686.1:0-2826 GCA_035326385.1 Niabella sp. | reverse complement strand
CGGCTGGTGCAGGGACCCCTACCGATGCTGATGGAAACTATTCTTTGGTTGCTTACGCTAATGACACACTTGTTTTTACTGCCGTAGGTTATAAAGAAATGAGGATCCCTGTAGATGGCAGAACAGTTATTGACGTAACCATCAGCGAGGCCGAAAGTGTTTTGGATGATGTGGTTATAGTGGCTTACGGCCAGCAGAAAAGAGTGAGTTTAACCGGCGCTATGTCCACTGTTACTACAAGGGAACTGCGCCAGAGCCCTGTAGCCAACCTGTCTAATGCCCTGGCCGGACGCCTGCCGGGCTTAGTGACGTTTCAACCCAGTGGTGAGCCGGGTAATGACCTTTCCCGGTTGTTTATCAGAGGTACGTCAACACTCAATAGCACTGCCCCGCTGGTAGTAGTGGATGGGGTTCTGGGAAGGGATTTTGCTCAGTTAGATCCCAATGAAGTAGAATCGCTTACTATTCTTAAAGATGCTTCCGCTACCGCTGTTTACGGGGTAAGAGGTGCTAACGGGGTGATCCTTGTAACAACAAGACGCGGAAAAAGCGGAAGACCAAGCATTTCCTTTACATCGGAATATGGTTTTCAGGGTGCTATGACATTGCCCAAATATGCAAGTTCTTACGATTACGCCAGGTTATACAATGAAGCGCTTCAGAACGATGGTGTGTCAGACCTTCCTTATAGTGAAGAGGACCTGGAAAATTACCGTATAGGAGCCGATCCCTACCTGTATCCTAATACGGATTGGATAGGTACTTTTTTGAAAGACCGCTCACCTATGTACAGAGCTAACCTTAATATTTCCGGTGGCGGAGAGCGCGTACGGTATTTTGTGTCAGGAAGTGCGCTTACCCAGGAAGGTATGTATAATTTTACCGAAGAGAATGAGTATAATACCAGTCTCAAATTTAACCGCTGTAATTTCAGGTCGAATATTGATATCAACGTAACCAAAGATTTTGAAGTAGGATTGGATCTGGCGGGCCGTGTAGAAAGCAGAAGTTATCCCGGAGGCGATACCTGGCTGATTTTTACTATCCTGAACAGGATCCCCCCAACCTATCCTATCAAAAATGCAGACGGAAGCCTCGCCGGAGACGGCCTGAATCCGATGAACCCGCTGGGTATGATTGCCAATACCGGGTACCGTAATATGTATGGGAACCACCTGCAGGGTACTTACCGCATGTCGCACAAGCTGGGTTTTATTACCAAAGGGCTTTCGGCCAAGGTAGCGTTTGCTTTTGATGCCGGTTTCAACTACACTTTCAGCCGGTGGAAAGACTATGCAGTGTACCAGTTGGCTTATGGCGGCACATACAACAAGTTTGGCAATGAAACCGCATTGGCCACAGGAAAAGCGTATGCTTACAGCCGTACTGTAAATTTGGAGGGGGGATTGGATTATGCCAGGAGCTTTGGGGCGCACAATGTAACAGGTTTATTATTGTTCAATCAAAACCGCCGTGTCACTTTTAATGCACCGTTCGATCTGCCTTATGATTACAAGGGTTACGTGGGAAGATTTACTTATAATTTTGACGAAAGGTATTTTGCTGAGCTGAATCTTGGTTACAACGGGTCAGAGCAGTTTCCCAAAGAAAAACGTTATGGGCTGTTCCCTTCATTCTCCGCTGGTTGGGTTATTTCTAATGAAGGTTTTTACAATGATGATGCTTTTGTTGATTTCTTAAAAATAAGAGCTTCTTACGGACAGGTGGGTAATGACCAGATGGGTGCAAGAAGATACCTGTATATCCCTACTTATGGTAATGCTACCGGGTATTATTTTGGTCCCAATATGACCGGGTATGGTGGTATTGCAGAAGGAGCGCTTGCCAACCCTGCAGTAACCTGGGAGCGGGCAAATAAGGCCAACGTGGGAATAGAAGCAAACGCGCTTAACGGCAGGCTGTCTCTTACTACCGATCTTTTTTACGAAAAGAGAAGTAATATCCTGGCCACCAGCGGTAATATTCCTTATATCCTTGGTAAATCATCAGGCTTACCACCTGTGAACATGGGTGTTATTGAAAACAAAGGATTTGAGGTAGAGCTTACCTATAAAAATGCTGCGTCCAGGGAACTTCACTGGATGGTCAGCGGTAATTTTGCGTTTGCCCGAAACCGTGTGTTAAACATGGATGAAGAGGCAAGAGAGTACGCTTACCAGTCACGCACAGGAAAAAGAGTAGGTCAGCCATTTGGCCTGGTTGCGCTGGGTCTGTATCAGTCGCAGGAAGAAATTGACAATGCGCCCGATGTGGCCTGGATGCCAAAATCTGCGCTCATACCAGGTGATATCCGGTATAAAGATGTAAATGGAGATGGTATAGTAGACAGCAGGGATGAGGTGGCTATCGGTCACAATATCACTATCCCTGAAATTACTTATGGTCTTTCATCAAGATTGAATTATAAAGGAGCCGATTTCAGCTTCCTGTTGCAGGGTGCCGGAAATTCAAGCTTTTTTATGGATAACTTCCTGTTCTGGGAATTCAGGGGAGGAAATGGAAAAATTATAGAATGGCACCTTGACAGATGGACACCGGAAACAGCTGCCACGGCCACCTACCCGGCACTGCACATGGGTGAAAGTGTAAACAATCACCGGTTCAGTACCTATTGGATGCGCCCCCGGGATTATCTCCGTTTGAAAAACCTGGAACTGGGATATACAATCAATACTAAAAGAATAGGGATTAACAGTGTAAGGATATATGCTAATGGTATGAACCTGCTGACCTTTAGCAATGTGAAGCTGACCGACCCGGAAAATCCTTCCTGGGGAGAAGCGTTGGGTACCACTACTTATCCCG
>DAOLFI010000685.1:0-2829 GCA_035326385.1 Niabella sp. | reverse complement strand
AATCATTGCTCCAGGAGCTGCATTGATGCGCCTGCTGAAACCCTCTTATTTTATTTTTAAAATACTGGTATTTCCATCCATCCCCATTTCTGCCGGTTTGAGGCGTCCAGGTATGCATACCAAACGGCAGGGCTGTTGTAGGATAGGTATTACCTCTTGTAAGCTCGTGCTTTGAATTAGTACCCTGCAGGGTATTTACATACTTTACAAGATCGGTAACCTGGGAAAACAGGGACACCGGCAATAACAAAAAAATTAAAAATTGAATCTTCATAATTAAGCTGCAATATAAACGTAGCAATTAACAGGATCAGGGTTTGGGAAACACTTTCACTTTTTCGGCCCATTGCTGCCAGGCCAGGCTAAGCTTTTGTACTATCTCAGGGTATTGGCCAGACAAATCGTTCAGCTCCGCTCCATCTTCCTTTATACGAAATAACTGCCAGGATTGCCCCGGCTGCGCTACCAGCTTCCAGTTTTTATCCCTGACATATTTTGCACCAAAATGTTCATTGTACAGGGTTTCATGGCCCTTGGCTTTTTCCATTTTAAAAGAAGCCGCAAAGCTTTTTCCGGAAGATGGCTGTATGGCATTATCCTGAAAAACTGAAGGATACCGGGCTTTACCCAATTCAACAAATGTAGGCATAAAATCCATTACATGCCCTAACCTATGACTAACAGAGCCTTTGCGCCTGATGCCTTTAGGCCAGAATGCAATCAGTGGGGTACGATCACCGCCTTCAAAAGAAGATGCCTTTGCCAAACGGTAAGGCGTGTTTACCACATTGGCCCATCGCGTACCAATAGAAGCAAAAGTAGTTTGGGAACCGGGCATTACTTTTTTCCGGGTGGGATATACTATCTTTTGACCGTCCCTGGTTTCGCCCGGCCTGTCAAAGCCGGCACCATAAGCCATCGCATCTTCGGGGCTTGCACCATTATCGCTTAAAAACAAAATAAGCGTATTATTTAACTGCCCGTTTTTTTCAAGGGCGGCAATGATGCGGCCTATCCCCTGGTCCATACGGTCTACCATAGCTGCATGAACAGCCATTGCGCGGGCATCCCACTCCCTGTCAGGATTTTGCTCCCACTTCAGATCATCCTGTATGCGTGGCGATAGCTTTGTAACAGTGGTATCAATGATCTTCATACCAGCCATCCTCTCATACCGGCCTTTTCTTATGGCGTCCCATCCCACTTTATAAGTATCTTCATATTTCTTTATATCTTCCGGAAGGGCGTGTAACGGCCAGTGGGGCGCGGTTTCTGCCACATACAAAAAGAAGGGCCTGCCGGCCTGGCTAAACTCGTTAATATACTTAACCGCTGTATCACTGATAGCATCGGTATGATAATAATTCTCCGGAACTGTTTTAACAGGCGTGGTACCACTTACCAGGCTAAAGGGATCGAAGAAATTAACCACACCCCATATATTCCCAAAATACTTCTCAAAGCCCCTGTTAACAGGATATTGCTTTATGGGAGAAAACAAGGGATGTTCTTCCTGGTGATTTAACCAGCGCATCTGGGCATCAGCTGTTGGCTGCTCAATAGTATTGCTCACATGCCATTTACCTACCATGCCCGTCTGGTATCCTGCCTCTTTTAATACTTCTGCCAGCGTAACGGTATTATTGGTTAAGAAACCCCGGTAACCGGGTTGTTTACGCTCAGCAGTCATTTCGCCAATACCTGCTTCGTGGTTATAAACCCCTGTAAGCAGTGCTGCCCTTGTAGGGCAACATCGCGAAGTATTATAAAAGCCGGAGTAGCGGATGCCTTTTTCAGCCAGCCTGTCCAGGTTGGGTGTCCGGATCTCGCCACCATAACACCCCAGGTCAGAATAACCCAGATCATCTGCCAGGATAAGAACAATATTCGGACGCTGATCGGCCTTTCCTTTTTTATTCCTGTCTGGCTGGGCATTCAAAGCCTGGCCTGCCCAGCAGCAACAGGCAAATAATATAAAATATGTAGTGATTGCGTTTATAAGGCGTTCATTCAAGCTCATCTGTTTTAAGTTATAGCCCTGTAAGGCTTTGAAAACCTTACAAGGCCCGGCCAGTTACCTGTTCAGTTTATCATCCAACACCTTCATCCAATAACCACCTATCACGCTTCTTGCCTGGAAGCCCACCTGCTTACCATCGGTGGTTTCATGCCAGTCGCCCAAAGGTACGCGGGTAGGTGTTTCCAGCACATATTTGTACACAGGCTTTACAAGCGCTTTAAAATCGCTGTCGTTGCCGGTTAAACAGGCAGTCCATAAGATCCAGTCGCTTTTGGTATAGGTTTTACGACTATCCAAAGGCAGGCCGTATTTGTGCTGGTTCTTCAGGTAATATTTCATTTCTGTTTGAAAAACTTCCGGGGGAAAAATATTAAATTGTAAAACCTTATCCCAAATCATATTGTATTTCTGACTCCAGGTTCCTTTCTTTTCAAAAGCCAGTGTATAATGGTCGCCATCGGCAGCCAGGCGCATCCACTCGGGTACCATTTTCTTTGCAATGTTATGGTACTTTTCATAAACATCATTTTTGCCCAGCATTTTTGCCAGCGTGGCATAACTTTCAATGGCCATTATTGCCTTCAGCGAAAGGTTGGCATTGCGCGCCAGATGGCCGGCAAAGTCGTCGGTACACAACTGGTTGGCAGGATCAAATCCGTCTTTTACCAGATAATCGGTCCAAATGGTTAAGGTTTTCCAGTGCTTTTCGGCATACCTTGCATTGCCTTCTACTTTGGCAATGGCAGCAGCCAATATGATCATATTTCCTGATTCTTCTACCGGCATATCTTCTCCATACACCTGCCCGC
>DAOLFI010000684.1:0-2830 GCA_035326385.1 Niabella sp. | reverse complement strand
CTACAAAAATCATATCTCCCGGAACTACCTGTGTACCAAAAAACCTTTTACTGGTAAGATCATCTCCCTGCTGGTAAACACCGGCTGTCCTGAATCCGTAAAATAATCCCAGGGGCTGCCCTTCAATAAAGATGTTGGCTGGTTCTTTAAAATACGGGCTGGTAGAAATAGTATTACCGAGGTAAAAGATAATATCGCCCAGGCTGCCCAGTTTGGAAGGTGCAAGCCCCAGGTTGAGTATTTTATTCCTGTATAAACCTATATTTCCGCCAACTGAGAATGTGAGGTCTTTTTTTCGAATGGCTTCATAATTGAAAGTGAATTCCATGCCTTTATTTTCCATATCTCCCAGATTTTGCGTAATGGTAGTGAAGCCTGTGGAGTAAGGAAGTGCAAATTGCTGTAAAAGATCGGATGTTCTTTTGTAGTAAGCATCTGCAGTAAAGGATACTCTTTCTTCAAAAAGTGAAATATCCAACCCTGCGTTCCATTGCATGGTGGATTCCCATTTCAGATTCTCGTTCTGTATATTAGAAGGTCCTACACCTGTAAGTGCGCCTCCCGAAGGACTGGGGTAAAGCGTGGAGGAATACTGCGCAAAAGTATTGTAAGGCGATATGCCCTGGTTACCGGTAACACCAAAGCCAAGCCGCAGTTTAAGGTCTGTGATTGATTTTACATCCTTTAAAAATGCTTCCTTGCTCATACGCCATGCAAAAGCGGCAGCCGGAAAATAAGCCATCCGGTTGGCTCCTTTGAATTTACTGGAGCCATCGGCACGGCCCGACAGTGTCAGCAGGTAGCGATCTGCATAATTATAATTGATCCTTGCCAGCACTGAAAACAGCTCTACTTTGGAACGGTTAGGCACACCCTGGAAAACAGTTGAGCCATATCCCAGGCCATCTGTTCTCAGACCATCTGAAAAAAACTTTTCATTCACAACAGATACGAACTTGTTATTTTCCTGGTCGTAAGTAACACCAAAGGTTCCATCTATGCGCTGCTGATTACGAAAAGATTTTTTAAAGTTTAGCAGATTTTCTACAAGATAATAATTACGGCTGAGATCGCTTATCCCCAAAGATCCCTGGGTAAGGCTACCGAGATAAGTGCTGAACCCATACCAGCGGGACCTTTCCTTTTGCCGGGTATCATAAGCCAGGTTCAGACGATAATCAAATACCTTCGAAATATTATATTGAACGCCCAGCCCCACCTGGGTTCTTGTTTCATTGCTAATGTCGTCATAATCATCAATCCATGAATGCGGGTCGGCATAAGCCACATCGTTGCCGGCATCCGTTACAGGGTTTGTAAAGGGAGTTGCCAGTAAGATCTGTGAAATAAGACTTGCGGTAGTTTGTCCCAATGGCTCTGTTCCGGTAGTCATATTATTGGTACGGTAAACAGACGACATATTTACATTTGCCGTAAACCTTTTTGAAAGCCTTTGGCGCATGTTCAGCTTTATATCTCCCTGTTGTACTCCGGTGTTCTCTAAAATACCATTAACACCTAAATAGCCACCAGCAATATAATAACTGGAGCTTTTGTCTTTTGAGCCTCCCTGCGCCGATATGCGATAGGTTTGGGTAAGCCCGGTTTGAAACATTTCATCCTGCCAGTTTACATTGGATACAGTATCCGCATTATATCTTGGCTCAAGATTCTGGATAGCTCTTACGTCATTAATATATTGGGCAAATTCTTTTCCATTAAGAAGATCATAACCTCCTACCACCCCGGAAAACTCTGTATTGGCACTAAAATTAATTTGTGCATTTCCTGCATTTCCCTGCTTGGTAGTAATGATCACTACTCCGTTAGCGCCTCTTGAACCATAGATGGCTGTTGCGGAAGCATCTTTTAAAACCTCAATGCTTTCGATATCCATTGTATTAATACCAGTAAGGCCGTTTTGCTTTTCCTGTCCGGAGTTGCCGCTATTGGTAACTCCATTCATAGAAAAACCATTTCCAACATCATTGGTAGCCGTATTTACTATGATTCCGTCCACTACATATAAGGGTTCATTGTCTGAACGGAGGGAATTAACACCCCGTATTTTCACAGTACTAACACCTCCCGGCGCCCCGCCGGAGTTGGTTACCTGCACACCTGAAACCCTTCCGTTCAGCAGCCCGTCAATACTGTTGAACTGAACAGCATCCTGTTCCTTCGGCTTTATGGAAGATATGGCACCCGTCAGGTCTTTCCTGGCCGTTTGTCCATAGCCAATAACCACCACTTCGGATAAATTGGTTACGGCCAGTTCCATCCTAACCACTAAATTTTGCGTTCCATCCAGGTAAACTTCGGACGTTTTGTACCCTGTAAATGAAAAAAGCAATGTGGCTTTTGGAGCAAGTCCCGACAGTTTAAACCGCCCGTCCTGGTCTGAAATAGTGGCAATGGAAGACCCTTTTGCGAGGATACTGACCTTAGCAAGAGGCTGGTCATTTTCATCCAGTACTATCCCCTGTACATTTTCCTTCTGCGCAAATACCCCCACGGGATAGCAAAGAAATAAGATAAACAGATAGCGTAGCAAACAATGGCTATTTGCTGTAATACATTTTTTCATATAAAGCGATTTTGGTTACCGTGAAAATTTTCGTTCAACAAGCGTTATGACGTTTATATCTCAATGAAACAAAGATATACTCAACTCTTCCCTAAGAGGTTGATTAATTGGTCAAATAGGTTTGAATACTGTTCTAAGTTATTAGAAAACAAATGATTGAATCAGCATCCAACCATAATTCAGGATTTACCGGGTGTAAAATCCTTCAGGAGCAACGGTCATAACGGCAGAACCATTATTGGG
>DAOLFI010000683.1:0-2831 GCA_035326385.1 Niabella sp. | reverse complement strand
CCGGGTAAAAGGCAAGCCGGCCTTTTCGGTACAATACCACCCCGAAAGCACACCCGGCCCCCATGATTCCAGATACCTGTTTGATGATTTTATTGCAATGATTAAAGATTCAAAAAATTAATTGTAAAAAAATTCGTGAAGCCGCCTCAAAATAATTGGGGCGGCTTTTTTATAAGCTATAGGTACCTATAAGCTTAACCATTTTGCACATTGCATCTTTTTTTTGCAAAATTTCCCAGCTTTTTGCAGGTTTTTGCAGGAAATTGTATTATCTTTAGTATAACTCTAACAAAACATTAAGAGATTGCTAAAAAAGGCTTATACATTTCATCAGCTCAATCTTCATAATAATCTTGAGTGTTGAATTTATATGGTGAGAAATATGTTTTGCCAGAGAATGCTTGCCGGAGCGCCTAAAAACCTTCAATGGTTTAACAGGTAACAGAATATTAAAGGCCTAAAAATAGCAATTGACGAAGTAGTGGCGGTAGTATTAGAATAGGAAAATTTGATAGTTAATTACTGATCCGTAGACCGTAAACAAAGTTTTAGTACCCTTTATACGAACAGGTGTTGGTTATATAAAAAAATTCAGAACAACTATACTTTTAAATTAGAAACTATGAGGAAAACAATTACCAATGCTGTATTCCTGTGGCTGTTTTGCTGTTTGCTGCACAGTATGGCATTTGCTCAAACCCGAACAATAACAGGGACTGTTACTGATGAAGCCGGAAAAGCAATTTATGGAGCTACAGTTTCTGTGATAGGTACAACTCGGGCAGTCTCTACCGACCAGGAGGGAGCTTTTTCTATTTCAGCTTCTGCCGGTGATGTACTTGAATTTACAGTTGTTGGCTATAAAAGCCATAGTGTTACTGTGGGCACGTCAGATTTTATTTCGGTCAGCCTTACACCCGGCGATGCCAGCCTGGATGAAGTAGTAGTAGTAGGCTATGGTACGCAAAAGAAAAGTAATATTACCGGCGCTATTACCAATGTAAACGTAGAAAAAACGCTTGGCAGCAGGCCTATTGCTGATATAGGCAGAGGGTTACAGGGTGCAGTACCGGGTCTTTCTGTAAGGATATCCGGAGGTGAGGTGGGCTCTGACCCCTTAATACGTATTCGCGGATTTGTAGGTTCTGTACAGGGTTCCAGCGCTCCCCTGATATTAGTGGATAATGTGGAAATACCCAGTATTCAAATGATCAATCCCAACGATGTAGAAAGTATTTCAGTATTGAAAGACGCCTCTGCCGCCTCCATTTACGGCGCTAAAGCGGCTTTTGGCGTTGTTTTAATAACCACTAAAAAAGGATCTAAAACAGAAGGAAGCACACTTTCTTATTCCAATAATTTTTCATGGCAAAATCCGGCTAAAGAATTGAAAATTGCCGGTATTGATGGCTTGCAATACACACTCGATGCACATAACAATATGAAAGCTAGCGGCCCGGCCGGTGGCTTTTGGAGAATCAGTGAGGAAAGTTTACAAAAGTCAAGAGAATGGCAAGAAAAATATGGCAGCACCGTAGGCCGTTACGATCCAGTTGTATATAACAGGGACTGGTATTGGGATGGAACAGACAAGTATGGAATAAGGATTTATGATCCTATTGACGCTATGGTTAAAAAAAATGCATTTACCCAAAATCATAACCTCTCCTTAAACGGAAAGTCAAATAATACAACTTATAATATTGGCTTTGGCTATTTTAATCAGCAAGGCATGATGAAGCCGGCAGCACACGATGATTTTATAAGATATACGGGTAATTTAAGTCTGTCAACTAAAGTAAACGATCACATTACTATAAGAGGGGGCGCCTTATTTGCGGACAGAACCAAACGCTACCCTAATTCTTTTACCGGATTTGGAGCTGATCCATGGTTATACCTGTATCGCTGGAGTCTTTATTTTCCAACAGCTGTAAAAACACAACAGGGAGAAATTGTTCGCGATCCGTATTGGGATACTAAGTACGCGCATACGGCAGTTTCAGGGAACAGGTATAACAATTTGAACTTTGGTACTACTATCGATATAAACAAAAGCTGGCAGGTCATTGCAGATTATACTTACGATACCCGTATAGATAAAAGTCAATCTTCCAGGCCCTCCTATTCTTCGGCATGGACATGGTATGGTGTAATTCCGTACCTGGATGACAGCGGAAATCCGGTTTACGTAGATGATGATGGCAGTGTTACTGAATCAGGCGGCGTACCTGCGTTCAGGTTTCCCATGCAGGAGCACTACACCAAAGAAGCGTCCTATATCTATCAGTCAACTTCAATTGCCCAACGACATACTGTTAATGCATATTCAACCTACAATTGGGATTTAAACGATATCAATAATTTCAAATTTACTTTAGGTACTAATATTGTAGCCAATAAATGGAAAAGCCATTGGTCAAGAAGATCCAACCTGATCAGAAACGATGATCCCCAGTTCGACCTGGCAACGGGAGTTCAGGAATCCGGAGGGGGCGCCAACTGGGATTCTCAATTAGGTTATTTTGGCCGTATCAACTACGCTTTTAATAATAAATATCTGCTGGAAGCCAATTTACGCTATGATGCCACTTCAAAGTTTCCTGACTGGTTAAGATGGAAATGGTACCCGTCTTTCTCTGCAGGATGGATCCTTACTGATGAAAAATTTATGCAGCCCTTGAAGTCAGTTCTAAGCTTTGCTAAATTCCGCGGTTCCTGGGGATCTATTGGAGATCAGTCCGTATCTAATGCACTCTACCTTCCAACAATGGATATCTACCAAACCTCCTGGTTAAATACTGAAAATAAGCAGCTATTTTATCTAAGCA
>DAOLFI010000682.1:0-2838 GCA_035326385.1 Niabella sp. | reverse complement strand
AACATAATAGGGAGGCTGGGCCCATAAATATCAGCATCCATTAAGCCTACGGCAGCGCCCGATTGTGCCAGCGCCAGTGCCAGGTTGGCCGCCACGGTACTTTTGCCTACGCCTCCTTTACCACTGAAAACTGCGATAACTTTTTTTACACCGGACAGAGGGCCTTCCTGCTCCTGTTCGTAGGCAGTTGCCGCAACCGGTTTATTCTGAAAGGAAATTTTTATAACCGCATTCTTATCTACATTATCTTTAATAGCTTTTATAGCTTCACTTTTCAGCTTTAACCTGTCATCTGCGTTATCAGTCTCTATAATCAGGCTAAAAGAAATATAATATTTCTCGATCATCAGATCCTGCACAATGCCTGCTGTAACAATATCTTTTTCGCTGCCGGCATAGTGTACGGTTTTTAATGCATCAAGTACTTTTTCCTTCGTCATTATTAAAGCTTATGTTAAATTCAAATATAATTGCTAAAGTTAAACACCTGTAAGTCCAAATTGTTGTCTTTATTAAAATTCATGTACTTAATTTTGGCACAGTGAAGAAGATCCTATCGTTTTTAATAATTACATTATTCTGTGGGCAGTATGCAAATGCCCAGTTTGAAAAGGCCCGTGATTCTGTGGTTCAGCTGTTTGGGGTTATTATGACGGCAGATAGCCTTGAAGCTATCCCGGCTGTGAGCGTTACTGTAAAAGGAACCCGGCGGGGTACTATTACCAATAATGATGGTATATTTTCTATTGCCGTATTAAAAGGTGATGTTATTGAGTTTTCCCATATCAGTTTTTTACCGGGCAGCGTGCGTGTGCCCGATACGCTGAAGGGTACGCAATACAGCATTGTAAAAACGCTGGTAAGAGATACTGCTTATCTTCCGGTGGCTATAATAAGGCCGCGGCCTACTCCCGAGCAGTTTGCCAGGGATTTTGTAAATGTTGCGGTGGCTGAAGATGAGCTTGAAATTTTACGGAAAGCCAACACCCCTGAGGCGCGAAGGGCCTACCTGGCCAAACTGCCGCAGGACGGACGGGAAATGACCAATCGCCAGCTCAATAATGTATTTCAGAGAGCCAGGTACCAGGGCCAGGTGCCTCCCATGAATATTTTTAGCCCGGCGGCCTGGGCCGAATTTATTAATGCCTGGAAACGCGGGGATTTTAAGAATAAGTAATAGTTTAGGGGACAGATGATAGTTGACGGATCTTAGTACTTAGTAACAGTACTCAGACATTAGCCTGTAATCAGGATCCAATATCCGGCATCTGTAACCGGCAACCAGTATTCTGTAACTTGAAACCAGCATTCTCCTACAATCCCTTCAGCACTTTCTTTATCAGCTCTTCAAGCTGCAGTTCAGGATCTGCCTGTAGTAGCTTTATAATATTTTGTTCGGCCTGCTGGCGGTTAATGCCAAGTGCCAGCAAGGCTTCAAGTGCATCCTGTTTAATGCTGGGTGTAATAGTTGTTCCTGTATTTGCAGGTAATGTCACATCTGTATAATTTTTCCCAACTTTATCCTTCAGTTCCAGTACTGCCCTTTCGGCTGTTTTTTTACCAATTCCCTTTATACGCTCAAGCGAGCGGCTGTCACCATGTAAAATAGCCGTGCTTACTTCTTCCGGTTTCATGTAAGAGAGGATAAGTCTGGCCGTATTGGCCCCGATTCCTGACACACTTATCAGTAAGAGGAAAATGCTTTTTTCCTTTATATCGCTAAAGCCATAGAGCAGGTGGGCATCCTCCCTTATTATAAGATGGGTAAATAAAAGGCCCTTTTCCAGGTTTTGGATTTGAGAATAGGTATTCAGGCTGATGTTCACCTCGTAACCTATACCGCCTGTATCAACAATTACACTGGATGGTGTAATGCCGGAAAAAGCTCCCTTTAAATATGCTATCATAGAAACGAATGTAAAACGGAAAATTGAAAACCAAGAATTTAAAAATCCTTTACCTTTGGCGTCCCCGAAGGGGTCCTTCGGACAAAATTTTTTGTACAATCAATGACTAATAAAATTGTAGCTGCGATAACTGCGGTTGGAGGTTATGTTCCTGAAGACAGGCTAACGAATTTCGATCTTGAAAAAATGGTAGATACCAACGATGAGTGGATACGTACCCGTACCGGTATTGAAGAGCGTAGGATATTGAAAGGAGAAGGGAAAGGAGTGAGCGAAATGATCGTTCCCGCTATCAGGAATTTGCTGGACAAACGGGGTATTGATGCTGCGGAAATTGATTGTATCATTGTAGCTACGGTAACCCCTGATATGGTATTCCCGGCTACTGCCAATATTGTGTCCAACAAAATTGGTGCGGTAAACGCATTCGGATACGATGTTGCTGCCGCCTGTTCCGGTTTCCTGTACGCGCTTACGCAGGGCGCTGCATTTATAGAAAGCGGGCGCTATAAAAAGGTAATTGTGGTAGGCGCTGATAAAATGAGCGCTATTGTGGATTATACTGACCGCGCCACCTGTATCATATTTGGAGATGGTGCTGGCGCTGTTTTGTTGGAGCCTAACCAAGAAGGATTGGGTATTAAAGACAGCCTGCTTAGAAGTGATGGCAGCGGCGGGGATTTTTTAAGAATGAAAGCCGGCGGCTCTGCCTATCCTGCAAGCGCTGAAACAGTTGCTAATAAAGAACATAATATTTACCAGGAAGGACAGGCCGTATTTAAGTTTGCAGTAAAAGGTATGGCTGATATAAGCGCCGAATTGCTGGAAAGGAATAACCTTACAGGCGATGATATTGCCTGGCTGGTGCCGCACCAGGCTAACCTGCGCATTATAGATGCAACGGCTAACCGTATAGGTTTGCCAAAAGAAA
>DAOLFI010000013.1:0-14399 GCA_035326385.1 Niabella sp. | reverse complement strand
TGTAAGGGTTTCTTATATGTCTTATATACCTTGTATGGTTAACAGCGATTGACCATTAAGGCTTACTCTCTTTTTATACCCTTTACAGGTAACAGCTACTCTCTGTTGCAATGATTACCTGCCAGAAATAAGGATGCCCGGTAATATAGCACACACGTTATAATTTATTAAATCCTTTTTGCGGTTCTTTGCGCTAAAGTATAGTAACCACAAAATGTGCAAAGTATCCGCAAAGGGCACAAAGAAACCTGCTTACTTATCAATTTTTGTTTAATAGCACAATACATTAATATCTATGAAAATACTGGTGACAGGCGGGGCTGGTTTTATTGGGTCCAACCTGGTGAAAACATTGCTGCGGGATGAACGTGTATCACTGGTGCGGGTACTGGATAACCTGAGCACGGGCTCTCTCTCCAATCTGGAGGAAATAAAAGACCATCCCCGGCTGGAGTGGATGGAAGGTGATATCCGTGACCTGGATACCTGCCTGGCGGCCTGCGATGGCATACAGGCCATCTCCCACCAGGCGGCGCTGGGTTCGGTGCCCCGCTCAATACAGGATCCTGTTACTACCAACAATGTCAATATTACCGGTACGGTAAATATTTTTACTGCTGCAAAAGAGAAAGGAACAGGTCGCATAGTATATGCTGCCAGCTCCTCCACTTACGGTGATCATCCGGGGCTGCCCAAAATGGAGGACAAGATAGGAGGGCCGCTTTCTCCCTACGCCGTTACCAAGTATGTAAATGAACTGTATGCCCGGGTATTTGCAGATGTGTATGATATGCAGTTTATCGGGCTGCGGTACTTCAACATTTTCGGGCCGTTTCAAAATCCCAAAGGCCCTTATGCCGCTGTTATTCCCCTCTTTGCTCAATCGCTGCTGAATAATGAAGCACCTCATATCAACGGGGATGGTTCACATAGCCGCGATTTTACCTATGTGGACAATGCCGTGCAGGCCAATATACTGGCCATTTTTACACAAAACAAAGAGGCAGTAAACCAGGTGTATAATATTGCCTGTGGTGAGCAGACATCGCTGCTGCAATTATTTGAGCACTTAAATAGGGAAGCAGGCACTGCTGTATCTCCCGTACATGGCCCTGACCGCAGGGGGGATGTAAAGCATAGCCTGGCGGATATCAGCAAAGCAAAAACACTGCTGGGCTATGCGCCCACAGTTACTGTGGAAGAGGGACTGCGAGAAACATTCCGCTGGTACCGGCAGCATCCTCATTTTCTCGATTTGAGACAAAAGATGCAATAAAATTGAACGGCAAAGATTGCCGGGTATTTCGCTAAAGGTACAAAGGTTTACCCTGGCTCAGATTAAAAAACAGGGTGGAGTGCGGTAAGCAACTGCAGGGGATTGCTCACTATTTGGACTATTCACCACTCATTATTAATTACTCAATACTCATTACTGACCACTCATTCTTCGCTCATGTCAAAAACAATCATCATCACCGGAGGAGCCGGCTTTATAGGTTCCCATGTGGTAAGACTTTTTGTTACCAGATACCCGGAGTACCGTATTATCAACCTGGATGCGCTGACCTATGCCGGCAACCTGGAAAACCTGCGGGATATTGAGCAGTCGCCCAACTATATTTTCAGCAGGACCAATATACTGGACACCGGTGCGCTGGAGCAGCTATTTAAAACCTGGCAGCCCGATGGCGTGATACACCTGGCGGCGGAAAGCCACGTAGACCGGTCTATCCTTTCACCACTGGATTTTGTATACACCAATGTGATCGGTACGGTAAACCTGCTCAATGCGGCCAGGCAGTGCTGGGAGGGCAGCTATGAGGGAAAAAGGTTCTATCATATTTCCACCGATGAAGTATACGGTGCGCTGGGAGAAACCGGGTTTTTTACAGAGCAGACCAGGTATGACCCTCACTCCCCTTACAGCGCCTCCAAAGCCTCTTCTGATCATTTTGTAAGAGCCTACCACGATACTTTTGACCTGCCTGTGGTGATCAGCAATTGCTCCAATAACTACGGGCCTCATCATTTTCCTGAAAAGCTGATCCCGCTTTTTATTAATAATATCATCAATAAAAAGCCATTGCCTGTATATGGCGACGGATTGTATACCCGGGACTGGTTGTTTGTAAAAGATCATGCAGTGGCTATTGACCTGGTATTTCATAAAGGGAAAACAGGCGATACCTATAATATCGGCGGGTTTAACGAATGGAGAAATATTGACCTGGTAAAGCTGCTCTGCAGGCTGATGGATGAAAAGCTGGGCAGGCAGCATGGCGAAAGCGAACAACTAATCACTTATGTAAAGGACCGCCCGGGACATGACCGCCGCTATGCTATTGATGCTACTAAAATAAACAAAGAGCTGGGATGGAAACCTTCGGTAACATTTGAGGAAGGGCTGGCACAGACCATTGACTGGTACCTGCAAAATACGGAGTGGCTGCAGCATGTGACGAGCGGGGAGTACCAGCGGTACTATGAGGAGCAGTATAGATAAAGCAGTTTACAGGTTGATTCGTTTATTTGTTTAGGTATGCATGTTTATTCGTTTGAGAAACTTGAAGTTTGGCAATTGTCACGCGAGTTTAACCGTTACATTTATACTATCACATCAAAATTTCCAGTTGAGGAAAAGTCTGGCCTGGTATCACAAATAAGAAGGGCCTCTATTTCCATTGCTTCTAATATTGCCGAAGGATCAGCCAGAAACACAGCGAAAGATCAGGCAAATTTTTATGGAATGGCCTTTAGTAGTGCTATCGAAGTTTTAAATCAGCTTATTATTTGCAACGATCTGCAATACCTTTCGATAGGCGATTACGAAAGTGGCCGTAAAAAAATTGAAGAAATTACAAATAAGCTAAATGGTTTGCGTAAAACTGCTATTGAAAGGCAGCTTAGTAGTAAACGAATTAACAGCTAAACAAATCAACTTTTTTCGATGAAAGGAATTATTCTCGCAGGCGGCTCCGGAACCAGGCTGTATCCCATTACCCGTGCCATCAGTAAGCAGCTCATGCCGGTGTACGACAAGCCGATGATCTATTACCCGCTTTCCACATTGATGATGGCAGGCATACGGGAAGTACTGATCATTACCACACCGGAAGACAATGCCTCGTTTAAACGGCTGCTGGGCGATGGCAGCCAGGTGGGTTGCCGCTTTGAATATGCGGTGCAGGAAGTGCCCAACGGATTAGCACAGGCATTTGTCATTGGCGAATCTTTTATTGGAAGTGATAAGGTGGCGCTGGTATTGGGGGATAATATATTTTATGGAGTGGGTATGGGCAGGCAGCTAAAGAGCCTGAGCGATATTGATGGCGGTTATGTATTTGCCTACCAGGTAAGTGACCCGGAGCGGTATGGCGTGGTGGAGTTTGATGGGGATATGCAGGCCTTGTCTATTGAAGAAAAACCGGCAGCCCCCAAATCCAACTATGCGGTGCCGGGCCTGTACTTTTATGATAATACGGTGGTAAGCATTGCTAAGGAATTGGAGCCTTCTGCTCGGGGTGAGTATGAGATAACGGATGTAAACAAAGAGTACCTGCGGCAGGGTAGGCTGAAAGTAGCTGTGCTGGACAGGGGTACGGCCTGGCTGGATACGGGCACTTTTGATTCACTCAGCGATGCCAGCGAATTTGTACGGGTAATAGAGAAAAGGCAGGGTACCAAAATAGGATGTATTGAAGAAGTGGCCTACCGCAATGGTTTTATAACCAAAGAGCAGTTGATGGAACAGGCAGAAGTGCTGAAGAAGAGCGGGTATGGGGAGTATTTGAAGAAAATAATGGCATGAGCGTTAGCTGCTTTTATCGACTGGATATTTGTAAACTATACCAACAGGGGGGGGCTGTATTAGATTTTTTTGTTTAAGCTATCTTCCAATAAACTTTTAAATAAACTATAAAAAATGCCAAAATCTCTAGTGACGGGAGGAGCCGGATTTATCGGAGCTCACGTTGTAAATGAACTATTAAGTATGGGTCATCAGGTAGTGGTACTTGACGATTTAAGTGGTGGATTTGAAGATCATGTAAACCCCGCAGCATTGTTTGTGAAAGGCTCTATTACTGATCATGACCTGCTGGAGTCTGTATTCAATGAGCATAAATTTGATTATGTATATCATTTGGCAGCATACGCCGCTGAAGGGTTAAGTCATTTTATCCGCCGGTTTAATTATACCAATAACCTTATAGGAAGTGTAAATTTGATCAATGAAAGTGTAAAGCATAAAGTAAAATGCTTTGTGTTTACCTCCTCCATAGCTGTATACGGTGCAGGGCAGCTCCCTATGCTGGAAAGTACAGTACCTGAGCCTGAAGATCCTTACGGAGTATCAAAATATGCAGTCGAAATGGACTTAAAAGCAGCCCATGAAATGTTTGGGCTAAATTATGTGGTGTTCAGACCGCATAATGTTTATGGAGAGTATCAGAATATAGGGGATCGGTATCGCAATGTCATTGGTATTTTTATGAATCAGCTAATGCAGGGCAAACCACTTACTGTATTTGGAGATGGAAAGCAAACCCGGGCGTTTAGCTATATCAATGATGTGGCGCCGTATATAGCCAACTGTATAAATGTTCCTGCATCATATAATCAGGTATTCAATATCGGAGCCGATAAAGACTACACTGTAAATGAGCTGGCTGAAACTGTTATGAAAGTACTGGGCATTAGTGGTACAGTGCGTCATGTGGAAGCGAGGAATGAAGTAATGCATGCATACTCTGACCATTCAAAAGCGAAGGAGATTTTTGGTATTGAGGAAAGATCATTTACAACATTAGCAGATGGGGTAAAAAAGATGGCAGATTGGGCTATAAAGGCAGGCGCACGTCAGAGTAATACTTTTTCAAATATTGAAATACTAGAGAAGCTGCCGCCTGTGTGGCTTGAAAAACAGTCACAGTAATGCCTTCCATTTTATTCGTGTGCCTGCACAGGCAAGACCGATCTCCGTCACAGCGCTTTCGTTTTGAGCAATATCTCCCTTATTTAAGAGATAACGGGTATGAGATTAAATTCTCTTTTCTGCTGGACGCAGCGGATGATAAGAAGTTTTACTCCCCCGGAAAGTATTTTGCTAAGTTCAGAATATTGATAAAAGCATTTTGTAAGAGATTCAGGGAAGCCTTTTTTTCGGCGAAGCCGGATATTGTTTTTGTTCAAAGGGAATGCTTTATGCTTGGCACTTCTTTTTTTGAGAAGAGATTCAGCAAGAGGGCCAAGCTGATTTTTGATTTCGACGATAGTATATGGCTGCAGAATGTTTCAGCGGCAAATAAAAGGTTAGGGTTTTTAAAAAATCCTGATAAGACAAAAGAAATTATTAAGGTTTCTAACCTGGTGATTGCGGGGAATCAGTACCTGGCTCATTATGCTCTTCAGTTTAATAAAAATGTGGTAATCATTCCTACTACAATAGATACTGTTCAGTATATCAAAAAAGAGATAAAGGACAAGGAGAAGGTGGTGGTAGGATGGAGCGGCAGCTTTTCTACAATTCAGCACTTTGAGTTTGCTATAGATGCGCTCAGCGTAATTAAAAAGAAGTATGGAAATAAGGTTGAGTTTATGGTGATTGGTGACGGAAATTACCGAAATGAAGAGTTGGGAATTGTTGGAACTGCCTGGAATGCAGCCACAGAAGTACAGGATTTGCATAAAATAGATATTGGGATTATGCCATTGCCCGATGATGAATGGGCGAATGGGAAATGCGGATTAAAAGGCTTACAATACATGGCAGCAGGTATACCAACAATCATGTCACCCGTAGGTGTGAATACAGAGATTATACAGGATGGGGTTAACGGTTTTCTTGCAAGCGCTGGAAAAGAGTGGGTAGAGAAAATCAGTCTGCTGATAGACTCGC
This sequence comes from Niabella sp., assembly GCA_035326385.1. Classification (GTDB taxonomy): domain Bacteria; phylum Bacteroidota; class Bacteroidia; order Chitinophagales; family Chitinophagaceae; genus Niabella. The sequence continues at coordinate 8,503 of DAOLFI010000013.1, read as the reverse complement.
TGGAGTTAAGAAAGAAATTTTCTGAGAATGGCAGAAAAACGGTGGAAGAGAAATATTCAGTTCAAAGCAATAAGCATTTATATCTGAAGCACCTGAACACTATCCTGGAGAGGTGATTCAACAAATGATCAGACTATAAGGAAACTGATTGAGTTTTACCGGGGTGTTATAAACATACACTTCTAATAGTTTAATACTTTTTTACTGGTGCTAAGAAGCTACTTTCAAAAGAGCGGGAGTTTTTTAAAGAGCTCTTTTGTAAGGAATTTTACATATGTTTTTGCGGGAAATGGTCTGGCGCTGCTGATCGGCTTGGCTTTCACGCTTATTTTTTCCCGCATTTATACCCCGGAAGATTATGGCTTGTTTGCTTTGTATATGAGCTTAGTTACAATAGCAGGCCAATTTGTTACGTTACAATACCCCGGAGCATTTGTTATTCCCAAGGAGGAAGATAAGTTTTTCAATCTTATTAGAGCGAGCCTGTTGTGTGTTGCTTTGCTCAGTTTACTTCTCTTTATAGTATTACTGCTTGCAAAAAATCAGGTTTTACATACATTTAAAGCAGAGCAACTAGGCGATTGGGTGTACCTTATTCCCATTGCTGTTTTCCTGGGGGGCATTAATGATATTTGGAGAAGCTGGAATATTCGGGTTAAAGAGTTTAAAAAAGGGGCTTTAGCAAAAATAGCCTCAACACTGCTTACCCGTTTTGTTACCCTGGGGTATGGTATTGCTTTTAAAGGTGGGGCACCCGGTTTGATGCTTGGAGATTTTATGAGCAAACCCGCTGATACTATTCTTTTGCAAACAAGAGAAATACGAAGTTCCCTGCCGGTAATCTTCAGACGTTTTTCCTTAACACAGGTCTGGAGCGCAATAAAGGAGTTTAAACGATACCCGCTTTTCGTTTTGCCAGGGGTATGGGTGTATAGTTTCATATTACAGCTTCCTTCTTTCTTCCTTAGTATTTATTTTACAAAGGAACAACTTGGATACTATTCGATGACGAATAGCCTGTTTGTGCTGCCAATGTCATTACTAACTACTGCAATAGCTCCGGTTTTTCTTCAGAAAATAGCTGAAACAGTCAATACAGATTCAAAAGAGGCTGCCTCACCAATGGTAAAACGCCTCTTTTGGGGTCTTCATCTTGCAGGACTGCTCCCTTTTTCTATTTTAATTGTTTTTGGCGATATATTGCTGCCCTTTATTCTGGGAAATAAATGGGAAGGGGCCGGTGTTTTTGCCTCTATTATGGGCTACTATTTCTTTTTTTCAATTAATACATATGTGCTTAATTCACTTTACAGGGTATTTAAGAAGGAGAAAGTGTATTTGTTTATAAACATCGGCATGATTCTGCTTTGTACAGTGGGGCTTTGGATCGGGGCTACTTATTATTTATCTGTTGAGGCCAGTATTATCGGATTCAGCATTGCAAATATTCTGGGACAACTTGTTCATATAGCATATAACCTCAAGCAAGCTAATCTATCATTTTTGACAATAATCTTCAAGGCGATACTGGCCGTAGTGTTTGTTGTCTCGGTTCTTTATGGAATTAAATATTTACTTTTTCTATGAAAAAAACAAAACGTATCCTTTTTGTATTTGGTACAAGGCCTGAAGCTATTAAGCTGGCTCCTCTCATCCTGAAGTGCAGGGAGTATCAGAACAATTTCGCTGTAAAAATATGTGTAACAGGACAACACAAGGAAATGCTGTACCAGGTATTATCATTTTTTGATATAGAGCCGGATGTTGACCTTGGAAATATAAAATCGAATCAGACGCTTTTTGACATTACCACACATATATTAAACAATATAAATAGTATAATAGATGATTTTTTGCCAGAATACCTAGTAGTACAGGGGGATACTACGTCTGCTTTTGCAGGGGCCTTGGCAGGATTTTATAAAAAAATAAAGATAGTGCATGTGGAAGCTGGCCTGCGCAGTAATGACCTGTATTCTCCGTGGCCGGAAGAGGGGAACCGGCTTCTTATCAGTAAGCTGGCGAATTATCACTTTACACCTACCTATAAAGCAACAGCAGCTCTTGAGAGAGAAGGCATTACACAGGGAATATTTGAGGTGGGAAATACAGTCGTGGATGCTTTGCTGTTGGCAGATAAGAAGAATAATGTGTCATTTACTATCCCTGCTGTTTTAGACCAAATTGACCCAGATAAAAGAATAATATTAATTACTGGTCACCGGAGAGAAAGCTTTGGAGACCCTTTTCAGCAAATTTGCGAGGCAATTAAGGAACTGGCAAATCGGTATGAAAATTGCTTATTCTTATACCCGGTACACCTGAACCCAAATGTACAAAAGCAGGTATATGCTACTTTGAGCAATTTGAAAAATGTATTGCTCATTCCGCCAGTAGATTATCCTGTTATGGTGTGGCTTATTAAAAGGGCGCATATTGTGTTAACCGATTCGGGGGGGATACAGGAAGAAGCGCCTGCATTTGGGAAGCCGGTATTGGTTATGCGGGATGTAACAGAAAGAACTGAAGGTGTTGATGCAGGAACAGCCAAGTTAGTAGGTACTCAAAAAAATAGTATTATTAATGCTGTAGCCCAGCTAATGGAAGATGAGGCAACTTATGCTGAAATGGCAAAAGCAGTAAACCCTTATGGTAATGGCACAAGTTCACAGCAAATAATTGAAATCCTTATTAATGAAAACTAGGTTTTTGTTGCATGAAAGTACTTTTCGTCAGTATCGCAGCACCTCCAAAGTCCGGAGCTGAGAGCCAGCAGGTAGGTAAATATATCGATCAGCTATCCCATTTAACTAATCTAACTCTGGTAACTACTCCTGTTTCTAAAAAAGGATGGGATAAAGAGGATGAAACGATAATAAATCAATTGCGGAATGTAAAAAGTATCATCCGGCTTTCTTCTGTTGCCTCCTGGGGGCGGTTGAGTCAATTCTTACTTAGAAAATTATTGCCATCGTTGTTTTCTAGGCCGGATAGTGATTTCTTGTTTCACAAGCAGGCGGGCCGTGTGATGCGCAAAATACAGGACAAACCGGATATTATTTATTCCCGTTCCAGTCCATTCAGTTCTGCCCTGCTGGCCCTTAAACTGAAGCAGGGGTTGCACAAGCCCTGGTGCATGCACTTGAGCGATCCCTGGGCTGATTCTCCCTATGTCAGTCAGAGCGGTGATTATAACCAGCAGGCAGAAAAAAAATGTATGGAGGCAGCGGATATGATCTCTTTTACCACAGATCAGACCCTTCAGTTTTATGCTTCCAAATATCCAGGGTTGTCTCATAAGTTTTTTATAATGCCAAATGTTTTTAGCAGGAGCGAAGTTTATAGTCGGCCATGTACTTTTGATAATGATAAGTTAACCCTGCTTTATTCTGGCAACCTATATGGTAAACGTACTATCAGCCCTCTTTTAAATGCATTGAAATTGCTGCGTAGTAGCGAGATGGATGTGATAGAGGTACTTATAGCTGGCAACCTTGACCATGTCAATTTTGATCTGATCAACCAGTCTGGGCTTTCCTGCATCCGCCTGCTGGGTACTCTTCCCGCTGCAGAAAGCTATCAATGGCAGCGCAGGGCGGATATTCTTATTTCAATAGATAAGCCATTTGAAAGTGAGATCGATAAGGTCTTTCTGCCATCCAAGATACAAGACTACGTTGCGGCAGGTGGCTATATTTTGGGTTTTACTTCGAAACAGTCAGCAGCATGGGAAGCAATACAGGGACGTTTTGGAACTTGTTTTGAGCACGAGAACACTGAAGCTACAGCTACTTTTTTACAAAAGGCAATTTATGCTTTTGGTCAGGGAGACACCGCTTTTTTTAAGAGACAGCCTGCTGGTCAAATTTATGAAGCTGAACACCATACAGATCGGTTGCTGAAAATTTTTATGGCTATGATAGAACGAGACAAATGAGCAACAAAAAAATTCTCCTGAAAGGGTATTATGGATTTGGTAATTTAGGAGACGATTTGCTTTTTATTTGTAATTACAACCTTCTTTCCCGCCTTTTCCCGGAGTCAGAAATTGATGTATTTACAGAATCACATTATGCTGACTATCTTTCGATTTTATCAAGCAGACAACAAGCTATAATTCGCTCTGGTAATACCGGTAGTTATGATATAATCTGGCATGGTGGAGGCGGAGTTTTTTTCGATTTCAACGAAGGGGGTAAATTGTCTTTGATAATGAATAAAGCCATCCTATTAGTAGGCTCCAAGATATATACAAGGGCATATACGGTGAGCAAACGTATATTGGGCAAGCCGGAAATTCGATATAAAAAAAGGATAGGTTTTGGCATCGGTGTTGGCGGTTTTACTCCATCGTCCAAAAAATTCAGGCATAGCATCTGCCAACTTTCTTCATTTGACTGTTTGGTAGTACGGGATCAGGAGAGCAGGAAAAGCGCTTTACAGGTTTGCCCGTCGCTGAATGTCTTGGTTGCTACAGATATTGTTTTTGATAAAAGTCTTTGGAAAGAGTTTTTAATCAAAAAAAATACGGCAAATAAAACAGCAAAACGAATAGCTATCATCTTGCGGGACTGGATAATGAGTGATGGTTACAATTATTTTGAGGACGTTTATTCAGTAGCGGTAAAGTTAAAAGCCAAAGGGCTACAGGTAGAGTTTTTTGCATTTGATGCTCATACAGACCAAGCTTATATTTCTTTTTTTACAGAAAAGGGTATCGATGTGCATACCTGGAAGCCTGAAGCGATGAAATTGGCATCCTATATAGCCTTACTGGCTGAGCAGGATTTGATTATCACCAGCCGTTTTCATGGGGCTGTTGTCGGTGCCTGCCTCGGTATTCCGGGTATTTGTTTAAATATTGAACCCAAATTGGAAGCAGTACCAGAAATGCTGGGGGAAAGCTACCACCTGGAAGCATTACCTGTTGGTAATTTGTTCAATGCTGCGCTGAATATGCTTGCACAAGAAGGGAGTGCCGAAAAGCTGGATAAAGCTCTAGCCGATAATAGAGCTAAACTGGAGAGAGCGTACAAGGCAATAGAAAATATCCTGTGAAATGAATAAACCCGAGAAGATTTATTTTGCTAATTTAGATGCGCTGCGGTCCATTGCCTGTTTATTTGTTTTAGTATCTCATATATTTTGGGATTTTCTTACTAAGCACTTTTCGGAGAGCTGGATTATTAGTAATTCATTCGCCGAATTCTTTTTAGGGAACGGTGGACTTGGAGTTAGAATCTTTTTCGGGTTAAGTGGATTCTTGATTACGTATCTGATTATAAAAGAAATTCAGAAAGCAGGCAGACTGAATATCCGTCATTTTTATATTCGCAGGATACTCCGGATTTGGCCGGTTTATTTTTTGGTTGTTTTTTTTGCATTTGGGATATATTACTTTTCAAAAACCCCTATCTATGAGAAGCCGGTTATGAGTATACTTTTTCTGTCAAACTATGACCTTGTCCGGATTCTTAATGATTCATCAATTTACCCAAACGGAATATTGTCATTAACATGGTCGGTTTCTGTCGAGGAGCAATTTTATTTGATCTGGCCTTTAGTATTGGCAATAATTCCGATTTCTAAACTACTGATTGTTTTATGTGGTGTTATTCTAACATCTGTTGTTTTTAGTATAGTGAACGATGCCGATCTTAATCTTATCTATCATCATACTGTAAGCAATTTTATTTTTTTAGGGGGAGGTGCCTTTGTTGCGTTTATTGTTTTGAATAGACCTGTACTTATTCAAAAATTATCAAAAATTGATTCAAAACAATGGTCAATATTTTTCATAATAGGCCTGGCCTTTATGATCTTCTCTAAAAAAATACTTTTTAGTATAAAAGGGGGAAGCGCTTTTTATTTTTTTGTTAGTGCTGTTGTAATAGCTTCTGTCATTCTTAATCAGGTGGCAAATGTGAAACGCCCTTTTAATTTGAGCAGATCTGGTTTTTTGGTTAAAATGGGTAAGTATACTTATGGGTTATATATGTATCACAGGATTGCCATGTTCTTGTTGTCGCTGCTTTTTTCAAAATTTTTTATATTACCTTCCGTCTCTTCTGACTTGTTGTATTCAGTATTAGCTTTCTTTCTTGCTTTTATTATTAGCTATTACAGCTTTCATATCATAGAGCGACCGATCCTTAAATGGAAAGACCGGTTTTCCATTTTTAGAAAACTGTAGGCCGGATTTATTTTACGATAATAATTTATTCGCATGTGCGGAATTGCCGGGCTTTTTGGAGTTGTAGCTTCTGAACAGACGATTCAGGAGTGTAATCAATCGTTATTACACAGAGGGCCTGATGCAGGCGGTGTATTCAGGCATGAAGATACTTGCCTGATACACCGGAGACTGAGCATCATAGACCTGACAGCATCCGCCAATCAGCCACTGTACAGCCATGGCGGGGAGTGGGTCATCGTTTTTAACGGAGAAATTTATAACTACAAAGAGCTGAGGCAGGAGTTGATACAGGAAGGCTTTCTTTTTAGTACATCATCGGATACGGAAGTTGTTTTGAATATGTATATCCGGTATGGTAGAGAAGCAGTGAAGCGGTTTATTGGCATGTTTGCCTTTTCGATATACAATACCGTCACCCGTAGGTTGGCTATTTTCAGGGATCGGGTAGGTGTAAAGCCCTTGTACTATTCTGTAAAGAATAATATTTTGAGTTTTGCCAGTGAGCTACGGTGTATAAGAATACTCAGGCCAGAGGCAGTTGATATAAATGTTGAATCGCTGCAGCAATACCTGAACTTCGGTTATATTAGCCGGGATAATTCGATTTTAAATACAGTGAGCAAACTGCCTCCTGGTTGTTGCTTGGAATGGGATCATGTATCAAAAGAGATGACAGTATACCGGTATTGGTCGCTGGAAGATCAACTGTGTGAAGATACCGGCAAACTCTCCTATGGAGAGGCAAAAGAAAAACTGGAGGAGCTGTTGATTTCTTCTGTAAGTTACCGGATGGTGTCTGATGTTCCGGTAGGTGTATTTCTCAGTGGAGGAGTAGACAGTTCTTTAGTAACAGCGTTGTTACAAAAGCGGTTTGGCAATATCCGGACGTTTACGATAGGGTTTGACGAAAAGAAATATGATGAAGCGGGGTATGCTAAAAAAGTAGCAGATTACCTGCAGACAGACCATTACGAAAAATATTTGTCTGTAGAGGATGCGAGAGGCACATTGAGCGAATTTTTCCTGATGTATGACGAACCATTTGCAGACTCTTCTGGAATTCCTACCAGCATCATTTCTAAATTTGCGAAGCAAAATGGGTGTAAGGTAGTACTGTCCGCTGATGGCGGTGATGAACTGTTTGGTGGATACGACAGGTATATTTCTGCTGCCCGGCTGTACAGGCGGATGAATACCCTGCCGTATCAGCAGATTGGCTATATGGCCAACATATCTTCCAGGCTTTTTAACTCTCCCTTAATTGCTTCCTACAGGAATTTAAATAATAAAATTTCGAAGTTTGGCTCCAGGAGTTTAAATGCCAGAAAGGACTTTTTATCTTTTTATGAATCTTTTCTTTCTGTCTTTTCCTCATCTAGTATAGAAAGGATTACCGGTATGCCATTACGGCCTGCTTTATGCCCTCTGGAAGATGATGGGAATGTAGAAGAGAAAATGATGCGTTGGGATTTTCAGCATTATCTTCCGAATGACCTGTTGGTGAAAATTGACAGAGCTACTATGTTTAATAATATTGAGGGGAGGGAGCCTTTGCTCGATCATCGGCTTATTGAGTTTGCTTTTTCCCTACCTAGTTCTTTTAAGATAGATGAGAAGGGGGGTAAAAAGATTGCCAGAGAAATTCTATATAAACACCTGCCTCGTGAATATTTTGAGCGACCTAAAATGGGATTTTCAATTCCGCTTTTTAAATGGTTCGGCCGGCAAATGGAAGAAGAGTTCCAGTGGGCGTTCTCCAAAGAGGTTTTACTGGGAGTGCCGTCCATTGATTACCAGGAGGTCCTAAACCATTACAAGGTTTACTTAAAGTTCAGAAAGGCAGGGAAGGAGTATAACCTTTTAGCGATATGGCATTTGTACTGCTATATTAAGTGGTATTATGCACATTGTAACCTGTCATGAATGAAAGGAAAAACATATTAATGCTAATTCCGAATCTTGGATTTGGCGGTGCTGAGAGATCTTTTTCAAAGCTGAGTTTTTTATTGGCGGCCAGGCACAATGTGTATGTTGCCGTATTCAATAATGAATCTTATACGGCAGAGCGCTACACTCATGGAGGTACTTTCATTGATCTGGAAGTAAGGACAGGTATCTCACCCTGGAAAAAGATTAGCGCTTTCCGCTCAAGAATTAAGAAGGTAAAAGCTATTAAAAAGGAAAAGAGAATTGATACCACCATCAGCTTTCTGGAAGGAGCAGACTATATTAATATCCTGGCTGATGCGGGAGACAAGAAGATACTGAGCATTCGGGGTTCTAAAGAGCATGACCCCAATATAAAGG
>DAOLFI010000681.1:0-2854 GCA_035326385.1 Niabella sp. | reverse complement strand
GGCTCATTAAATGCCAGTGGTATTCAAAAAGGTGCCGAGGTAGCACAGTTACCTTCCACCCGTAATATCGGGTTTAACTTATCCGTTAATTTTTAATTTTTTGAATAATGAAAGCATATAAAAATATAGCAGTTTTGCTTATAATCATTGTATCGGGCCTGCTGTTACCGGGTTGTACCAGGGATTATGTGGACATGAATACCAACCCTAATGCCAGCACATCTGCAAGCCCCCAAAGCCTGTTATCTCCTGCGTTAATGAGCCTGATTAGCGGGAACCTGGCAAGAAATTTCAGGATCAATAATGAATTTGTGCAGGGGATCGTTACTACCTCTGACAGCAGGGAGTTTCACCGTTATGAAGTAAGACCTTCTGAATCAGATGCACAATGGAGATTATGGTACCTGCAGCTTACCAATATCCGGGATATTTTTAAAAATGCAGAAGCAGGGAAGCAGCCGGGGTACCGCACTTTCCAGGGAATGTCCCTTATCCTGGATGCATGGGTGGGCTCTTTACTAACAGATATGTATGGTGATGTACCTTACTCCGAATCCAATTCAGGTTTTGAACAACAGAACACCACGCCGGCTTTTGATAACCAGAAAGCTATTTATGAAAGTATGTTTAGTAAACTGGAAGCCGCAGACACATTGCTAAAAGTGAATGATACAATTCCCACAGTTTTCAGAGCTGCAGATCCTGTTTTTAATGGAGCTCCTGATTTATGGAGACGCTTTGGTAATTCACTTTATTTGAGGTTGCTCTTAAGGGTTGCCCATAAAACCGACATTGATGCAGTGGCAAGAATTAAAAAAATTGTTGAGGATGAGCCTGCCAATTATCCTCTAATGAACAATAATAATAGTTCTGCAATATTGAGGTTTACCGGGGTATTGCCCTTTTTATCCCCGTTTGCAACAGCTAGGGACTTCGATTTTAACGGTGATAAAGGGTATTCTGAATTTTTCATCAACAATCTTGTTGAATTAAACGATCCCCGCCTGCCGGTTTGGGCCACCCAGGCTACTTTGGGTGTATATGGTGGTATGCAAAGCGCTTACCTGCCTGGAAATATACCTGAGAGGCAGTCCACCCTGCAGCTGGCTCTAAAAACAGAACCTTTGCTGGGTAATATTATGAATTATGCAGAGCTACAATTCATCCTTGCTGAAGCAGCGTTAAAAGGATATATTAATAAAGATCCCGAAGCTTACTATAAAAACGGGGTAAAAGCTTCTGTTGAACTGTGGAGAGCAACTATTGATGACAGCTACTTTGATAATCCTGCTGTATCCTTTACGGCATCAACCCAGGAGGAGGATCAGTTAAAAAAGATCCATTTGCAAAAATACCTGGCCCTGATGTTTACCGATTTTCAGCAATGGTACGAATACCGCCGCACCCGTGCGCTGGATTTATATGTTGGGCCGGGCCTGCAAAACGGGGGTAGAATGCCTTCAAGAATGGTTTATCCAACCCTGGTGCAAACTTTAAACAGGGCTAATTATGATAAGGCCGTTGCTGCAATGGGTGGTAACTCTATTAACGAAAAAGTTTGGTGGGAAAAATAAAAAATAAAAAGATGAAACTAAAATACTACAATATAAGCCTCTTGTTTTTTTTATTGCTTTCGCTGTCATCTTGCTTTAAAGAAGATATTAATAATGCGATCGGTGTTGTAAATGAAGAAGCATCTCTTTACGTGGTTCGTAAAGTGTTTAAGGGGCAACCGGTTAGTTTATCTTCAGAAAACCTGTCCGGAGCGCATATAACGGCAGGTGTGGTTATTTCGCAGAGCGAAAATAAAAACTTTCCTGCGGGGTATATTGCTATTGAAAGTGTTTGGAGAAACCAGGTGAGAGGTGTCCTGATTGCCGTTCCGGATCCGGGAAAATACCAGTTCGGCGATTCTTTGCGCATAGATGTAAGCAACGCCAGGCTGGAGCGAAAGGAGCACGGACTTGAAATAAACAGCATATCGGAAGACCGGATAAAAAAGATACCAGGTGTTATGATTACAAAAGTGCATCGCCCGGTGTCCATTGGCACCATAGAAAAAGATCCGGACGCTTATGAAAGTACTTTAATAAGCATCACAGCAGATGTAAATCCCGATCCTGTTACTGACGAGCCTTTTAAAGGAACCAAAGAAATATTGGACGGTGAAAGCAAATCCATAGAAGTATATACGGAAGATAATGCAGTTTTTGCCAATGAAAAAATAGCGCCCAGCGCCTCCTTCCAGGGGGTATTGCTGCAAAGGAATAATAAGCCATCGCTGCGCCTGCAATCCTATACAGATATGATGTACCCCTCTGGTAAACTATATACCGGCTGGCCCGAAACATTTGAAGAACCTTACCAGGGAAAAGTTAGCTATAATGTAACGGCTACACAAAATCTGCTTACCATGCCTACCGGGATTTGGTATATGCTGCAATGCATACAGGGAATTACTGCAGGCAGGGATCGTATTGTATCTGGAGAGCAGGCCATTCGTTTTCAGCAGAACCTTTCAACGCCAGCCTATCTTCAGATGAACTTTGATGTTCCGGACGGCGCATCTAAAGTAACCGTTTGGTATGGCTCGTATTATACGGACAGGTCATGTACATTCCGCCTGGAATACTCAACTGACCAGGGCGCTACCTGGCAACAGGTGGGAGCCGACATTTCAGACGCTCACTCTACTGCAGTGAGTCTTACCGCAAAGCAGGCCGTTTTTTTAATGGATATTCAGGAACCTGTAAGGTTCCGTATTCATAAGCTAGGACTGGGCACCAGTAATAATACAATATCCAACGGACGGTTAGGATTAGATGATTTTGCTATTTATAAGAGCTATTAATGA
>DAOLFI010000680.1:0-2857 GCA_035326385.1 Niabella sp. | reverse complement strand
TGATACAGTTTTTAAGGTAGCACCGTTTGCCTATACCAATAGGTGGACGTCCTCTGTTCTCATCGTTGGTGATATCATCAATCGTTTCATAAAAATCGCTACCCATTACATAACAGCTTACCACAGTAGACCCATATCCTATGCGTGAACGAACGCCTATAACACTATGCTCAATACGCGAAGCGTTAATGATACATCCTTCCGCAATAACGGTTTTTTCCAGGGTAGTTCCGCTGATCTTTGCAGGAGGCAGCATACGGGGACGTGTATAAATGGATTTTGTATTATCAAATAAATTGAACTCCGGTATGTCGGCAGTAAGTTCCAGGTTCGCCTCAAAGAAGGAATAAATATTTCCTATATCTGTCCAGTACCCTTCATACTGATAGCTGGCTACCGTGTATGAGTTGATAGATGATGGAATGATCTCTTTTCCGAAGTCGGTAGCATCAGGATGGATCTTTAGCAGCAGGTCCAGCAACAGCTGCCTGTTGAAAACATAAATACCCATAGATGCCAGGTAATTCCTGCCCTTTTGCTGCATGGCAGGACCGGTATCACTTACCCACTCGCCTAAGATATCGCGTGAAGGTTTTTCAATAAAAGAACTGATAAGATTCTCCTCGTTTACCTTTAAAATACCAAACTCGGGCGCTTCCCTGTCGCCAACAGGAATAGTTGCAATGGAAATATCAGCACCGCAGGCCTTATGATTTTCGATCATTTTATGAAAGTCCATCTGGTACAGTTGATCCCCCGAAAGTATTAAAACATACTCACTGGGAAAGGCCGAAAGATGTCGCAGGCACTGCCTTACCGCATCAGCAGTTCCCTGGTACCAGGCGGGGTTATCGGGTGTTTGCTCGGCAGCAAGTATATCAACGAAGGCTGTACTGAAAGCACTGAACCGGTAGGTATTTTTAATATGTCTGTTCAATGAAGCTGAGTTGAACTGGGTCAGTACAAACATCCGGTTAATATCAGAATTAATACAGTTAGAAATTGGGATATCTACTAATCTATATTTGCCTGCAATCGGTACTGCTGGCTTTGATCTGCTGCTGGTTAAAGGGGCAAGCCTTGTTCCGGCGCCACCGCCCAGAATCATTGCGATAACTTCCTGCGAAATACTCATAAAATTAATTTTTAAAGTTTTTGTTGTTGGCTGAGAGGGTATTTTAGTTAATTGATTGCGGGATTTTTTTTCGTCAAAATCATGGCTGCTTTACCGATTCATATAATTCGATATATTTTTTAGCAGAAGAGGTCCAGCTGTGATCTATATCCATAATATGCTGAACAATTTCTCCCAGCTGGCCGGGCTTATTCTCATACAGGTCAATAGCTCTGCCTACAGAGTAGGCAATATCACCCACACTTGATTGTTCCATAGTAATGCCAAAACCGTCCGGTGCACCGTAGTCTGTAACAGTATCTTTCAGTCCGCCTATATTTCTTACTATGGGCACCGTACCGTATCGCAAAGCATATAGCTGGTTTAAACCGCAAGGCTCTACCCTGCTTGGCATGAGTATAAAATCTGATCCGGCATATATCAGGTGGCTTAACGACTCACTATAACCTATATAAGTATTTACAAATCCCTTTAATGTTTTATTCATATCAGACAGGGCAGTCTCTACATAAGGGTTCCCCGATCCTAATACCAAAAAAGAGGCTTTGCCGCCATACTGATATACAGACTGGCTGATGGCCTCGGGTAACAGGTCTGCCGCCTTTTCATCCACCAGCCTGCCAATAAAACTGATCAGCGGTTTTTCGGGGTCAAGCCCAAATTGTTTCATCAGCTCAGCTTTATTAGCTGCCTTGCCGCTTTTAACTGTTTTCCGGTCATAATTCTTCAGCAGGTAAGGATCCGTAGCGGGGTCCCATACTTCCGAGTCGATACCATTAATAATACCGCTGCATTTACCTTTTTCATATTCAAACAGGGCTTCAAGGCCGGCAGCCGACTGCCGTAGTTCTTCCATATAATTAGGACTTACGGTAGTTACCTTCCAGGCACATTTTACTGCAGAGGCCATAGGATTAATAAGACCGTTCCAATCCAGGTAACCCCAATTCCAGGTATCGTAAGCCGGAATTAAATAATATTTGTCCCAGCTAAACTGCCCCTGGTACTGGCCATTATGAATAGTAAAGATATTGGGGATATTAGCCAGTTGGTAGCGAAACGCATGAGCATGCTTACAAAAGAAGGGAATGAAACCCGCCTGGTGATCGTGACAATGCAGGATATCCGGTTTATGGTGCCAGCGGCTGATCCAGTCACACACAGCTAACTGAAACGAGATGAACCTTTCTGCATCATCATCGTAGCCATAAATTTTTTCCCGGTCAAGCACACCGTTAATATCTACCAGGTAAAGGTCAAAGCCAAGCTTGTTAGTTTTCTCCTTAATTACACTATATTTAAACCAATGGCTTCCTAATGCCTGTCCGCCTTCATGAACCAGCTCCCATTCATTATCGTACAAAAATTTAGTACGGTACATGGGCATTACCACCTTTGCTAAATGGCCCAACTCGTTTTGATATTTAGGCAAGGCTCCTACTACATCTCCAAGTCCCCCGGCTTTCGCCATAGGGTAGCATTCCGCCGATACGTGAACAATCTCCATAATTTATAATTGCTTCGACTAAAAGTAGTAATAATTTGTATAAAACAAACAACAATCTATTTAATTTAAAATTTTTAATTACGTTTTATCTCTTTACATTTATCACCGCAATTAACAAAAACGATTTTATGAGTACACAAAAAACGAACTGGTCCCAATTCGGAACACTAATTACCGGATTCTTTTTTTGGGGCTTTGTTGCTGCCAGCAACGAC
>DAOLFI010000679.1:0-2865 GCA_035326385.1 Niabella sp. | reverse complement strand
TTCAGGATATGCAGGGGCTTCGGGGATTATGGCAGGTTACATGAAAGAGCAATCGGCGAAAGTAAGTGTTGCAACAGGTTTGGAGGTGCATGGGAAAACGGGCAGTCCCGAACGGGATAAGCTTATCAAACAAAACGGGAAGACCGTTCGCAAACGGGTTACAGATGCCTGGTACACTTTTTATGTGCAGTCGCCCAAAATAGGCGCGCCTGTTGCTTTTGCCATAAGAATAGAAGAGATTGGCAATTCCGAATCGGCTAAACAATTAGCGATAGAAATGTTGAAAGAGCTGAAGGCTTCGGGATATTTTTAATTATTAACTATGAACTAAAAAATGAACTGGTTAAAACGTAAAATACAACAATTATCAGACAAGCTGAACGCGGACGAAGATGTAGCTTTTAAAAATGAGCCGGAGCCAATAACCGGCAATACCGCACCATTTGTACCTGTGAAGCAAACAGCTCCTGATAATATCGAAGAGTTAAAAGAAATAACTATTGGTGCTATTACCCGGGCTATAAAAATGCTGGGCTATGGTAATACTGTGGTATCAGGCCTCACTTTTCATTCGCGGTTTGCAGATAGCGCGGTGGAAAATGTAGGCTTGCAGGCTTTAATGAAAGATGCCGATTTTGTAAAGCAGATCAAGCGTACGCTAAAGTCAAAGGGCGTTCATTATAAAGACGATTTGTTGGTGGAAGTGCTCCACCAGTCTGAGCTGACTGATAAGGTAACGAAAATAGCTGATGGAATAGGAGTGGAAGTGCTTACGCCAATAGAAATATCGAGAAAAATAAAGGCCAGGGTTGTTGCTACGGAAGGCATTACCTGGGAGCCGGAGTATATTTTAGAGCCTACGGGCAAACCTTATTTCATTGGCAGGTGTAAAGATCCTAAAATTGATAACGGCCCTAAAATACATAACGATATCGCTTTTGTAGGCATTGAGGAAAAGGACGAAGAGCAGTATAAGATCAATAATTATGTAAGCCGGTCTCACGCGTATATTGTGTTTGATAAAGAGATAGGCGCGTACAAGCTATACCGGTCGAAGTTTTTAAATAACCCGGCGCATAAAATAAAAATATATAATACCGGCCTGGGCGATTTTTCTGGCACAAGTCTTACACAACCTGCCGTGCCGCATGTTTTAAGAAGTGGCGATGCCATTTGTTTCAATGATAAGGTTGTGCTGGAATTTTACGTGGTGAGTTGAGAATGAAAAGAAATAAGTTCTTTAAAATAACAAAACGGATGTCATGCTGAGGCACAAATAATTGTGAATCAGGTTTCTTTAAAATAACAAAACGGATGTCATGCAGAGCTTGTCGAAGCATGATTAGATTGTAAAAACCCCCTTCGTCAAGCTCAGGGTGACACTTTACTTTGTTGATTATTAACATTCTAAAGAACTTGTCATTAACAGCTTGTCGAAGCATTATTCGATAGTAAAATGTCCTTCGTCTTCCGATAGCTATCGGAACAGGACGACATGGGGTTTCATTTATTTAAACTTCTTGTCTTTAACAGCTTGACGAAAGTAGAAGCATTATGAAAGAATTAGCATCAACATACGATATTTTAAAAGTCCTCGGACATGGCGGCTTTTCGGCTGTTTTTAAAGCACGCCGGAAAGCGGATGGGAATATTATCGCCTTAAAGCAGCTCGACCTTACCCTCGAAAATGAGAACGATAAAGAGTACCGCGATTTTAAGGAAGAGGTGGACATTCTCAAAAAGCTCGATCACCCCAATATTGTAAAAGTGTATGAGGAGCATATTCTCGATCATAAGCCATCCTTGGAAATGGAGTTTGTTGACGGTGAAACGCTGGAAACGATCTTAAGAAGAGATAAATACTTTTCCATTGAGGACACGCTGGACCTTATTGAGCAGATTGCAGGCGCCCTGAACTATTGTCATCATTATTATATTCCCGATGATATAGCCCGGCATACCGATTCTGCTTTGTTAAGAAGAAACGCGGTGGTGCATAATGATATCAATCCCAAGAATATTGTCCGTACCCAAAATCAGGATGGCAGCTATCGTTATGTGCTGATAGATTTTGGCTTGTCCTTTTCCGATCCCGATACGGTGCGCCACAGTAAAAAGGAGGAGGGCATGGCGGAATATAAATCGCCTGAAAAATGGAACGGGGCGATGGTGGATGCGCCCTCCGATATTTATAGCCTGGGCATTGTTATTTACGAAATGCTTACGGGCTCTGTACCGTTTCCTGTAAAGGATTATAAGACTACGGGCGAAATGATACAGTTAGAAGAAAAGCACAAAACGGCGTCTATACCTGATATGTGCGATAAGAGGGTGGAAGCCATAAAAGCCAGGAAACCGGTTGATGATACGAACCCGGAAAATATTGAGTGCGATATTCCCGCATGGCTGGAGCTGATGGTAAAAAAATGCCTCGAAAAAGACCCGGCGAAGCGGTTTAAAACCGGACGGGAGCTAAGCAGCTTTTATTATGATGGTATTGAAGGAAAGATCGCCATCCCTGTATTGCAGGAGCAGCAGGTAATAGATATAGACCCGGCAACCGGACATGCTAAGATCGCTTCAGGGGTTTATCTTGAAGTGGAGCCTAATTTTCTTACTGCCGCACAGCACTTTTTTATTAATAAGGATATTACTACTATTGGCCGGTGGCACGATATGCCCGGCGCTCCTTTATCCAATTTTGCAATAAGGACGGCGGACAAATTTATTTCTAAGAATCATTGCCAGCTTACGCGGAAACAAACCGAAAACGGGCGTTATGTATATCAGTTAGGCGATACCGGTCCCAGCAAGAACGGCACTTTTTATAACACCGATAAAAACACACAACGCCTGGGCCAGTAT
>DAOLFI010000678.1:0-2873 GCA_035326385.1 Niabella sp. | reverse complement strand
TATCCTGCGATTGTGCCAGCATTCTGATCCTTGCCGTGAGGTCTTCAACCGGCTTTGCCGCATCTACCGCGGCAAATTTTGGTTTTACGCGCGGCTCGTATTCAAAGGTTTTTAAATTGAGGGTTAATATTTCTGATCCTGCCCTGGAGGAGGCTTTTATTTTTTTGAAAAACCCCTGGCCTGTTTTATCTCCCAGCCACTTGTTGTCAATCATTTTATCTAACCAGCCGGGTATTTTAAAAACGGTTTTGGCCTCATCAGCCGGACAATTATCATACACTCCATTGGCTACTTTCACAAGGGTATCAATACCTACTACATCTGCTGTTCTGAATGTGGCCGATTTGGGCCTGCCAATCAGAGGGCCGGTTAATGCTTCTACTTCATCAATGGTTAACGCTAATTGATCCATCAACGAAAAAATGGACATGATGCTATACACTCCAATGCGGTTGGCAATGAATGCAGGAGTATCTTTACAAAGCACTGTAGTTTTTCCCAGGATCACATCGCCATACTCCATTAAAAAGTTTACAACTTCCGGGTCGGTTTTTGGTGTGGGGATGATTTCCAGCAATCGCAGGTACCGGGGCGGATTAAAGAAGTGGGTACCACAGAAATGTTTATTAAAATCATCGCTTCTGCCTTCGGTCATCAAATGAATGGGTATGCCGGAGGTGTTGGTGGTCACCAGCGTTCCTGGTTTGCGAAATTGCTCTACTCTATCAAACACCTGCTTTTTAATATCTAAACGTTCTGTTACCACTTCAATGATCCAGTCGCAGCCGGCAATATCTTTCATATTGTCATCAAAATTGCCCGTAGTGATTTTTTTTACCACGTCAGAGGTATAAACGGGTGACGGGCTGCTTTTCAGGGCTGCCTGCAGTGCATCATTCACCAGTTTATTGGCTTCCTTTTTTTCTTCCGAAGGGGAAACGTAGGGCATATCTAACAGCAGCACAGGGATGCCGGCACCTGCAAAATGGCAGGCTATACGTGAACCCATGACACCGCTGCCTAAAACAGCTACTTTCTTAATTGATCTTTTCATTGTTTTATTTATTCAATCGTCTGCGGTACACTGCCCGTCTTCCTTGTGTCACTCACTTCAGCGCCACAATATGGCTCAGCAAAACCGGCAACCAGCGCCGCAACCTTAAAATAGTTAGTTAAACAACTAACTGATATGAAGATAAGCAATTTACTAAAGAATTGCAGTGGCGAAAGTTTGATTGGAAGCAATTTATTCGAGCGCCAGAATGTACAGTTTCAATGTAAAAAGTATTTTAAGGTATGTTGACAGCAGAGGCTTTTTTTAAGAAATTTGATAACTCTTGATTGCTCCTGGTGTTATGTCACCGTAAAATGTCGTGTTAATTGTCGCCCTGAGCCTGACGAAGGGTGTATAAGGGGGGCTTCGACAAGCTCAGCCTGACATTGATTGCGAAAGAGTATGATTATATGACACTACATTAAAATCCCATTGATCGGTGTTAGCTTTTCCTGTACTTCCTGCTGGTCCATTAACTCCTGCAGGTCGATGGCAATACTGCGGCACATGGCTGACATAGGAATATCCGTAACAGCGTTTTCAAAAGGATTTTCGCTAAAATCGCCTACATGTTCCATTGCATTAAAGATCCAGGCAACGATAAGGCAGGCCGGAATCAAAAGCCATGGCGCGTTTGGCGTGAGACTTACGATGCCGGATATAAGGCCAAACGGCAGAACGAACATAAAAATATCAACGAATAACCTGCTGAATACGGCGTACTGCCTCGGAAACGGATAATTTTTTATACGCTCACAGCCGCCCTGGTGATTGTAAAGCTCCTGTATAATGTTGCAGGTGGTCATATATTCCATTGCATCAATAGTGCCATTTTCTTTTAAAACTTTCAGGTCTTTGTTTTGCATGTGAATAAGATAGCTGGCAATATTACCTTTCTTTTTAATTTGTTCGTAATCATTGGCTGTTAGGTATTTGCTCAATATTCTTTCGGCTTTTTGCTCAAAGCTGTCGCCGCCACGCCTTTGTAATGGAGAAGCATAGCGCTGGTAATAGTCTTCGGCCCATACCTTGTTTTTTCTGAGCTGAAGCCTTAGCATATTGCAACAGGCTATATGCCGGTGAATGAGCTTATGCGCTTTTTCTTTATCCTTTACCAGTTGCAGCACCATAGAGCCCCACATCCGGCTGGAGTTAACAATACCGCCCCAGATCCTTCTGGCTTCCCACATACGGTCATACGATGAGTTATTTTTAAAGCCAACGTAAAACGATACAGCAGTGCCAATAAGGGTGATGGGTAAAACGGGAATGGCTATGTTGTGATACCCGAATTTCACGTAGAGCACATATACCAATACACTTGAGATCAACGGGATAAATATGGTATAAAAGGTGCTGGGAAGTAGGTATTTTAACCTTATAAAGCGGGTAGTGTACATACAGGTTGTTTTAGAACGGAAAGTTAAATAAAAATATTTTGCAGAACAGCAGCTTTGATAAAACGGAGAACGAATGCATACATTTTATTTTCTTTACGGACATCTATGTTCTTCACATGCTGTGCATAAATCCCAAACATTTATTGGCATTGAGTTTTATTATATTTGCGTGTTTCGATAAAGAAGTTGCAGGAATAAAAACCTGCATGCCTGAAATAAAATACAGACAAAGGAATTGATATATGGCAAAGGAAAAAGTTATTACACCCGGAAGTGATTATGACGAGGACAGCATTAAGAGCCTTGACTGGAAAGAACACATTCGCCTGAGGCCGGGTATGTATATCGGTAAGCTGGGCGATGGCAGCAGTACTGATGATGGTATTTATGTGCTGGTAAAAGAAGTGATGGATAACTGC
>DAOLFI010000677.1:0-2876 GCA_035326385.1 Niabella sp. | reverse complement strand
CCACTGTTTGAGCCCGCTGGGTCTAAGTGATTATTAGAATCTACGGAGCGAGTTTGGCGGGTTTAGGCTTACGGGATCATTTTTAGCAAGTTTTTTCACTGCCTTGATTTTTGGCTCCACCTTTTTATCAAGAAAAAGGTGGAAGAACACAAAGTTGTAATAAGCTTGTGCTAATATGTTATTTAATGCGCCATTGGCAGGCTCAGGACGACATTTTTCTTTTGGAAAGCTCAAATAATAAAAATCAAACAGGTTCTGTAATAATTCTTTTGAGGGATGAAAAAAAGCATTGGCATACAGCCGGAGACCCGCAGGTGGATCATCATAGCCGTAGTGTTTACTGCTATTGTATTCAATTATGTGGACCGTCAGATTGTTTCCATTTTAAAGCCCGTGCTGAAAGGGGAGTTTGGTCTTAATGATGCAGGCTATGCTGTTATTGTAAATATTTTTACAGTTTGTTATGCATTGATGTACCCGGTTACGGGCTGGATGACGGACCGTTTTGGAGCCAGGATTGTGATGTTTACGGGCATAATAACCTGGTCTCTGGCCTGCATTGGGGGAGGTATTTCCAGGACGGTAGGGCAGTTTGGATTCTTCAGGGGTCTTTTGGGCGTTGCCGAGCCCACTGTTTTCCCTTCGCAGATAAAAGTAGTTACCGAATGGTTCCCTGGTAAGCTAAGAGCCACGGCTAACAGTTTATGCCAGGCGGGGAGTTCTGTTGGGGCCATCATAGCCCCTCCGATGATAGCCTGGATTGCTTTGACCTATAACTGGCGAACGGCGTTTATTGTAATGGGAAGTGTGGGACTGGTAGTAGCCTTACTATGGAGAGTGGTATATAAAAGACCGCCGGAGCATATTCTTGCCGAAACGGCGCAGTCTGCTGTAGTGAAAGAGACTGTAAAGTTCAGCTGGAAGCAATTATGGAGAACAAAGACCCTTTGGGGCATATTGCTGATGCGTTTTATCAGTGACCCGGTATGGTATTTTTGTTTGTTCTGGCTGCCGGGTTATTTACAGGAAGAGTCCGGGCTGTCACTGGCGCAGGTAGGTATGTTTGGCTGGATCCCTTTTCTGGCTGCTGACCTGGGTGCTATTGGTACTGCTGCGTGGTCCGACCGATTGGTTCGCAAAGGTCATGCACCTTTGCGAGCGCGCAAGATCATGCTGTCTACGATTGCCTGCCTGGCGCCGCTTTGCGCCCTTACCAGCTTTATGCCTAACGCGTTCTTTACGCTGGCTGTTTTTAGCCTGGTAGCCATTGCGGCGCTTAGCTGGCTGTTTACCACGGGTGTTTTAGTGTCTGAATCCTTTCCTTTGGGCAATGTGGCCAGTGTGCTGGGAATAGCCGGCGGGTGCGGTGCTTTGGGAGCAGTATTGTTCAACTACTTTGTGGGCCAGATGATGGGTACGATAGGTGCTGAAAAGATATTTTTTGCGATGGCTTTTTTACATCCCATTGCGGTTTTGATATTGTGGCCCATGGTTCGTCCTGAGCGGCCCAGGGCCCAGCCGGATGCAGCGTAACAAGAATAACATAAAGAAAAAAACATACTTATGAAACAGGCGATAATGACCTCCCCTGGGGAGATAGAGATATCTGAAGTAGCAGATATAACCGGTATAAAGGAGAATGAGGTATTGATCAACATAAAAAGGATAGGAGTTTGCGGATCGGATATCCATGTATATCATGGCAAGCACCCGTTCACACCCTTCCCTGTAATACAGGGACATGAATACAGCGGTGAGGTAGTGGCTGTGGGAAGAGAGGTAACCAGGGCAAAAGCAGGGGATAAAGTTACAGGACGTCCGCAACTGGTTTGCGGTGTTTGCGGGCCCTGTAAAGCAGGCCGGTACAATGTGTGCTCCAATCTTAAAGTAGAAGGCTTCCAGGCGCCGGGAGTAGCCCGTGATTATTTTGTGTTGCCGGAAGACAGGCTGTATGTAGCACCACCCCATGTGAGCTTTGACGAAATTGCGATGATTGAGCCAGCGGCTGTTGCTGCCCATGCCACAGCTAAGATCAGGGACATTCATTTAAAGAATATCGTGATCACAGGCGCCGGTCCTATCGGGAACCTGGTGGCTCAGTTTGCATCCATACGGGGGGCAAGAAAAGTAGTGGTAACGGATTTTAACCAGTTCCGGCTGGATCTGCTGGCTTCAATAGGGATTACAGGCACTATCAATCTTTCCAGGGAGAGTTTTGAGGATGGGTTAAAGCGTGTGTTGCATGGGGAGGCCTTTCAAACAGGGATAGAATGTGTGGGTGTAGAGGCTGCTTTGCACAATCTTGTCAACCATGTAGAGAAAGGAGGAGAAGTGATCATAGTAGGTGTGTACGAAGAGCCTCCTCGTCTGAATATGGGTTTTGTAGGGGAGCATGAGCTGACAGTAAACGGCAGTATGATGTACCTGCATGAGGATTATGAGGAGGCGCTTGGTTTTGTTAGCGAGGGGAAGCTGCAATTGAAACCACTGATCACGCACCGGTTTGATTTTAGTGATTATAAAAAGGCGTATGAATACATAGATGCTAACTCAGCTCAAACGCTTAAAGTGATGATTGAAGTGAATTAATTACTACAAAATTTTTTAAAAGAGATGATAAAGAAGATGTTTTCTAAGTCTTGGATGACAGGATGGGTATTGGCAGTGTTCATGTTGCCCATCACTTTTGTATCCTGTAAAAAAGAAGCAGGTGAAAGGGTTGAGCTGATAATGGCCGATCCCACCAAAGTTGTTGTATCGCCTGATGAGTATGCTGAACGTATCAAAGCCCGAACAGGTTTTATAGAAAGTATCACTTCAAATGAAACCTTTGAGCTTCATGAGGGAGTGAAAGAAACCCATGTTAAGCTGGTCAA
>DAOLFI010000676.1:0-2878 GCA_035326385.1 Niabella sp. | reverse complement strand
AATCCTTTCGTCATCGCTTAACTTGAGCTCATCGGGGCTGAGGATTTGTGTTAATTCGTCTATCAATTCATTACAGTCAGCTTTCACATTATTAAAAACCTTTGTAGCATAGTTCAGCTCATCCTTATTAAAACGGTCGCTTGCCTGCGCGGTCTTTATTGCCTTATCGGAAAGATTGATAATTTCTATATTGAGTGTAATAATATCCCTAACCCGGCTATAACGTTTAATATTGGGATTGACTGTCTTCAGCCTGTCAAAGAAAACCTGGTCTAATTTAAAATGACCATCTTTGATATCGCCTATGGTATTCAAACCGGTTTTTGCGATCTGGTAACCCTTTTGCAAATACCCGGTGTATATTTTCAATGCTGCTATTTGTTGTACCAGGTATTCAGTTTGCGTTTTCTTCTGGCTGAACCATTGTTTAATGCCCTGCGCCTTTGATGAAGAAACAAGACCCCAAAAGACAACGATGATTATAGATGCCCTTTTCATATAATTGCTTTATTCAATTCCGTATAATGCTTTCACTGTCTGCACTTCCTGTAAATCCTTAGACCGTTGCAGGCTGAGGCGGATGTTTTGTGAGTTGAACATGCGCAGATCGCTCAATGTTTCATCAATACCATCTGCTGCTTTGGTAATAATTTCCAGGCGCTTGCCATCAGTCATTTTTGTATTCAGCGTACCCACTACCAAAAAGAGCTGATCCAGGTTCTTTAAACTTTCATCCACGATGCCGGAATACACTTTTGTCATATAGGCGATTTCATCCGGGGTAAAATGTTTGTCCTGCTTAAAGAGGCCAAAAGCCCTTTTATATTCCTCTACGACACGAACCTGTTTTTGCATAATGGATTTTACCCGCTTATACCCGCTGATTGCTTCTTTCACCTGCGCAAGCTCATCATAGTATTTTGCATACTGCTCTTTATTCTTTTTTACCCAATCGGAAATTTCATCGAGCCTCACTTTGGATAGGGTATTCTCCAAAGTCTTCTGGGCGTTCTGTAACCAAATGGTTTTATTCTGCAAGCGCTGTACCGCCAAATCCATCGCCTTTATCACTTTTACCAATACCGCTTTTACCACCACCCAAACAATCGCATGGCTTTTTTGCGTTGGCATTAACGTCAACCCCATTGACAACAACACGATCATAAATATCTTTTTCATCACACTTTTTTTAAAATTCACTATTCGCAATGAACTATGAACCATCAACCATGAACCATTGACTATGAACCATGAACTACCTCACTTTTCGATATACTGATGCGCCAACAAGCAGTTTGTTTTCCTTTGGCTTAAAAGAAATCACTTTTCCTTTTCGCTGCTCATAGATCACCTGGTCCTTACTATCATAAATACCCGTCCAGATCGCCGTATCATATTTTACAGGCAACTTCACGCCATCCTGGATACGAACAATGGCAGATCGCTTTTCAATCGTATATACATTACCCTGCTGTTGTGTTACGATCAGCTGGTCACTGCCCTTTGAATATTCGTTGTTGATTCTGCGCTCATATACTCCGGGTATAAAATCCACAACCCTGTCATTGGAAATCCGGTTGCAGCTCATCATATAGCTAACCAGGAGAGATGCATACACCGGGCACATTTTTAAAGTTTGTTTTACTTGCATAAACTTTCATTTTATCAGGATGACATTTCAGCGGCCAGCGCCTCAATTCCTTTTTCAATACTGCCGTATTCAGCCGCATACTGCTGCACTTTTACTTTCTCTCTTTCTTCGGTCGTATAAGCCAGGTACTCTTCCGGCGAAACTTCGGTGCGATAAACCTTTGAGAGCGTACCGCCGAGTGAAATAAAAACTTCTTTATATTTCTTTGTCGGGTCATTGGCTTTATTGACAGACAGTACCAAAGCCTTTTCTTTTTCCGTTAATCCTAACAGCGCCTGTATATCATCAAACTTGTTTTGGTATTTCGACTGATCTAACAATATCTTGCAATCCGAATTATTAATGATCGCCTGCTTTACTACCGGCGAAGAAATAATATCTTCAATCTCCTGGGTCACGACAATGGCCTCACCAAAATGCTTCCTGACGGTCTTAAACAGATATTTTATATAAGCCGCAAATCCTTCCCGCATCAGCGCCTTCCAGGCTTCCTCTATTAAGATCATCTTGCGGATGCCTTTGAGCTTTCGCATCTTGGAAATAAAAACTTCCATGATGATCAGCGTGACCACGGGAAAAATCGCATGATCTTTTATATTGTCCAATTCAAAGACAATAAAGCGTTGCTGCAGCAGATCCAGGTTCTTTGTCGCGTTCAGCAGATAATCAAACTCCCCATTTCTGTAAAAGGGTCTGAGCACAAAAAGAAAATTATCAATATCAAAATATTTCTCCCGAACGTTCTCCCTTTTGAGCGCTTCCAAAAAGTCCGTTTGTACGTATTCATAGAAGCTATTGAAACAGGGAAAAATACTTTTGTCTTTTTCCAGCTTATCGAAGTAACCCTGAAGCGCGTTGGACAATGCCACATATTCGCTTCGCGTGAAAGATTCATCGTCTTTCTTCCAAAGAGCTAATAAGAGCGTCTTAATGCTCTCTTTTTTTTCAATGTCCAGGCTGTCACCTTCCCCGATATAAAAAGGATTAAACCGGATGGGGTCCTGTTCACTATAAGTGAAATAATACCCGTTCACCAAATCGCACAGCCCCTTATAACTATGCCCCACATCCACGAGCACGATATGCGCCCCGCTTTCATAATAGCTTCTGACCATGTGGTTGGTAAAGAAGCTCTTTCCACTTCCAGAATATGCCGGGCCACTCAATTAAGAATGGCCCGGCACGGGGAGGGCCCCAATATGAATTTATTCCTATTGGTGCAAATTC
>DAOLFI010000675.1:0-2880 GCA_035326385.1 Niabella sp. | reverse complement strand
GGCGGGCAAACTTCTGGTTCATGGTTAGTGAATAGGAAGTAGCGAGTAGGGGCCTGTCAACCGTCATCTGTCCACTATCCACTTAATCAATGCTCCTTTTTTATTTGCCGAAAACCAAAAGCTTTAAGCCTGATGCCTTCAGCTTCCTGCTTCCGACCTCGGACTCCGGACTTTCGGACTTCGTCTGCAGATTAGTTCATAGTCTAACATCTAAATACTAAAACTATTGCAGTTTCTCTTTGACTGCCCATTGAAGATTGGCCGATGCATTTGGATGCTGAGGGTTTAACTCTAAAGCCTTTGTACAGGCTTCTTTAGCCTTGTCCCACTCCTTCAGCATATTATAAGCTGCACAAATATTGTTATAGGCATCGGCATAATCAGGTTTTAAGTTCAGCGCATTTTTACAGGCTGCAATACAATCTTCATATTGACCGGCATTATACATCACAAGGCTTAAATTAAGATACTCTTCTGCTGTTTGCAATCCTACCGGCCTGGTTGATACAGCCTGTTCTTTATTATCGGCGGCTTTCAGAAAAGCAATAGCATTGGCATCTCCGGGATTAATGGCCAGCGTATACGCTGCGGTTTTCTTCAGGTCATCCCAAAGCGCTAATCCCTGGTAGGCGGCCATAGCAGCATTAAGGGCTGTCATATCATTTTCATTCAAGGCTAAGGCTCTTTCTGCCATTGCTTTAGCTTCTGTCCATTTTTCCTTACCAGCAAGGTAGCGCGCGTAATAAGAATAGGAATTGTAATCATCAGGAGCCCAGATTATTGCTTTTTCAAAATCCTCAACAGCTTCTTTATCCCGCTTCAACCCTCCATTGGCAATACCCATATTAATAGCAAGGAAGCTGTAATTATTAAGCAAGGATTCAGCTTTCTCAAAGATCTCCAGGGCCGAGAGATAATCGCTCCTGCTCATTAATGCAAGTCCGTAGTTCATCCATCCCCTGCCGTTTCCAGGACTTTTTTCTGTAACGTCTTTCCACAAAGATTCTTCGGTACGCCAAACCTGGTTTCGCTGATATACGCCATACGCATGTAAGCAAAGGACAAGCCATGCCACTATAATTAATCCATTTTTATACCCCTTCTTAGCCAGAATAGCTTTTTCGTTCTTAATGATCAACAGCCCGATGGTATATACCACCGCCAGCGTTAACCCAGTAAAAGCGAAGTACATTCTATGATCGTTCATTACTTCCGCAAAAGGTAATATTGATGTGGGGAGTAAAGATGCGGCAAACCATATCAGACCCAAAGCTACTGGTCTGGTCTCCGCCTTTTCAGATGTTCTTACAATAGCAATCAGCAATAAAACAACAAAAGACAGCCCTGCAATAATGCGCCAGTCTGATACACTGGTGATCACAGAAAGATCTGTATCGGCACTCAAATGCAGCGGCAGAAAAAACGCTGCAAAATAGCGGAACCATACATAGGTTTGAGTAAGCCAATAATAGCCCAAAGGATTGGTTAAGCCCGCATCTTTGGTCTCTGCGTTTACCCGTGTTAAGGTATATACCTGAACCAAAGCAATGGCTATTAATAAGGGTAGCAGCATACCTATTACCCGTAGGACAGTCTTTATATTGCGGGGCTTGCATATTTGTGCTACAGACATATCTTTCTCAAAAAACAGGATATAGAAAAATAAAATGATCAGCAGAACCGGTACTGTTTCTTTAGCCAATACGCCTGCTGCTGCTGCCAGGATATAAAAGCCCCATTTTCTCTTTTGTGGAAATTGAATATACAGGAAAAGGGATAGCACAATGAAAAAGGTAGATAACACATCAGACCTGGAAATAATATAGTTAACCGTTTCAGCAACGGCTGTATGTAAACTGAAAAGCGCAGCAGCTGCCAATGCAAGAAAGTCTACCCACTTATGTTTAATAACATTACCGGCAATTTTCCGGTAAACAAAAAACAGGAGGATACCCAATCCTATATGCCATAAAAAAGTAGAAAGCTGGAAAAAAAAGGGATAGAGTCCGCCGCCCAACCAGTAATCAATAGCAAGTGTAGTGGTAACCAGGGGGCGCAAATGATGATGTTGCGGGTTAGCGCTGAACATTGTGGGATCAGAAAAAAAATGCGGAATATTTTTTAAATGCCTGATGGCTGTATTTTCCTGTATGGTATGGCTGTCATCAAAGTGAAAAGTATTATTAAAATGATTGGCATACGCCAGTATCAGAATAAGCAGGCAGGTTATGATCTCGGTACGTAAACGTTTTGCTGGGGTCATACTGTTTTATATTTCAGATAAATCGAACATCAATGAAAAGACATTTCCCAATATAGTAAACAAGGGTGCATAAATATTTTCGCTGATCAGCAAAGGCCGCGGTTTAATAAAAACCTTCTGACCGAAGCACACTGCTTTTTCTTACCTGGGATAATTGTTCGCTTATAAGCCCTATAGTAAAAAACACAATACCAATTGAGATAAGCATTGCTGCGCCAATACTCAATCCCCTCCCCGATACAAGAAACTGAATGCCCCAGCCAAGCCCCAGCGCTACAAAAGCAATAGATAACGGAACAAAAATACGCATAGGATTAAAAAGGATTACTACATTTAGTATCTCCATTAGGGTATCGAATGCCGTTCTTACACCAATTGTACTTTCTCCTTCTATGCGCGGCTTTATATTTATAGGGTGTTCCAGCACCAGGCGTCTCTGGCTGATGAACACTAACCCTATAATATCGCTATATGCCATAGAATTAGGACATAAACGCATATAGCTTGTTGCCAAAGCAGTGTTATACAATTTCATTCCGGAATTAATATCATAAATATTCATCGGCATCATACGTTTAGCCAGCCAGCGGATAATCCTTTTACCAATACCTCTTATC
>DAOLFI010000674.1:0-2881 GCA_035326385.1 Niabella sp. | reverse complement strand
CCCTTGTTTTCTCCACCCCAGATCTGTATGTCTGCCGGAGGCATAATGTAGTTTTCTGCATCTACAAGGGCATTCAGACTTACAGAACTAATGTTTACGGGTTTATTAAAAAATAAGTGGACTTCAAAAATATTTTCTTTATATCCAATCCAATCCCATGTATTATAGTTGGCGTCTCCTAATGTTTCGTCAAAAAAAGCCTGGCCTTTTTTTGCTTTATTAATGTAGCGAGGATTGGGTTCTGTTGCTAAATACACAGTATCGGGTTTAATACTGCTTCTGTAAAAAGCTGCAGACACATTGTCACTGCTCGTCCATCCTTCTAAAAAGGACTTTGCATTAACAATTGTAGATTTATTGACAGGGAAAGGTTTTTTATATACCGGCGAGTTAATACTATCGGGTTGAGAGCCGTCTAAAGTGTATCTTGTAATAGCTCCTCCAATTGGGTTTTTAATCGTTATAATGGATGTATTGTTAAATATCTTTTTATCGCTATCAGCCGTTATGAACGGACCGGGTAACCTGGCCATAACAGTATCACCTTTATACCCAAAGTCAAAATTTACATCAGGAAAGCCCGTCTTTAATGATGCAACATCCTTATCAGAAACAGGAGTATTCCATAATTTTATTGATCTTAATGTTTTTATTTGTGCCAAAGGCTTAAGCTGGCCGGCAGTTATGTCAGTGCCTGACAGCGAAATCTGCTTCAGATGCTTCAGATTTGCCAAATGTTCCAAATTCCCTTTTATTGCTGTAAACGCCAGGTTCAAATCTTTTAAATTGCTAAAACTTCCAATTACTTTCAGATCTTCATCTTTTACCGGCATTTTTGCTAAATGAAGGGACACAATGTTGTCTTTTATTTTAGTAAGATCTTTTAGCTGTTCGCTTTTAAATTGTTCGATACCATAAAAATTAACAGCAAGGGCAGGCGATGCTGCAGAAAGCGGAGTAATGATACGGTATCCGGTATTCAACTCAGCAACGGTACTTACATCAACTACGGCGAAATTGTACACTTCAGCATCGGAGGATCTAAAAAACGAAGCTGCAAGCGCCCTTAGAGAGCTATTGCCGGGCAGTTCAATTATTTTTTTCGTAAAGCTGGCTCCTTCCTTTATCCACAACTGAAGCACACTGGCCTCTTCTTCCGTAAGCTGTGGTTTCCCTTTTGGTGGCATATGTTCTTCATGTTCCAGGGGCAAATGAATACGTTGCATCATTAATCCAAGATCAGCCGCTGCTGTATCCCACAGCTTCCCGTTTTTTCCGCCCTTGAGCAACAGTTCCCTTGTTTCCATGATCAGTTCGCCTTTGGCCTTTCCGGTATTGTGACAACCCACACATTTTTTTTCAATAATAGGCTGAACCAGGTGTGAATAAATCACAGCCTCTTCTAAAGGAACAGACGGCTGTTCTTTCGAAGCAAGTATCGGCGATAAAAGAAAATCTTCTCCATGTGTAATATTTGCACCTTTATGACCGGCAGTTAATAAAACTACAGTAGCACATAATCCAACAGCGGTGGTCACAATTTTCTTTTTCCGGATTTGTTCTTTTAACCCATACCATATAAAGCTGATAAAGGCACAGGCTGCACCAGTCCATTTATGAATGTCAATTGCATTATCCTCATACCCTTCTTCTTTAGATAAAAAAAGACCCATTAAAGCAGCTGCCACCGTAGTAAGCGTGGCGGCAAGCAACAACCAGTTTGCGACGTTTTTTAATACATCCTGTTTATACAATACAATAAGCATTTCAAACAAAAAAGCCATTAGCAGTAATACTATGGGGAAATGCAGTACTAAGGGATGCGCTCTGCCGATTGCCTGAAAAAATACAGGGACAATAAAACGATCCACAAATATCAATAGAAAGATTAAAAGGCAATTAAGTATAATGCATAAATTGAAAATAATATTTTGCCAGCGCTGTTGCTTCATCATCAATATTTTTATCTCATTGTGTAAGACAGTCATTAACAGTAAGAAAATAAATAAGCAATTAACCCTTACCGGCAAGAGAATTGCCAGAAATTTACACTACACATTCCAGCTTATATGGGTATACTTTACCGGAATTCCATTGCGCCACATACAGATTCTCCTCATCATCCACACAAACATCATGTGGATAATCAAAAGCACGAACGGTTTGATACATCTCCTGTAATCCTCCCGCTTCGTATGTGGGCGTGTTGCCGGCGAGGTTGGATACCACTTTATCATTCTTATCAAGAATGGTAACGAACCCTGATTTTTGTGATGGCCTGCTGCTGCTTT
The DNA here is from genome assembly GCA_035326385.1 of Niabella sp. Taxonomy (GTDB): domain Bacteria; phylum Bacteroidota; class Bacteroidia; order Chitinophagales; family Chitinophagaceae; genus Niabella. The sequence goes on along the minus strand of DAOLFI010000674.1, from coordinate 590 downwards.
GTAAAACAGCTGCGTATAAAAAATCTCCGCGTATTACGGGTCGGCAAACCCAGGCTCCCGGCATTTGGACCGTATCTATATACTCCCCATCTAGTGTAAATCGTTTAAAAGCATTTTGTTTTCTTGAGGTTACGATAAGAACGGGGTTCTTATCCCTGTTGTCAACACAAATGCCATGCGCATTAAGTAGATGCCCGGGCTGGTCACCTTTACCGCCAAAATGCCTGATGTACCTGCCCCTGCTGTCATACTGAATGATGTAATCTTTCCCATATCCATCCGCTACATAAATATCTCCGTTTGGCCCGATCGCAGTTTCTGTTGGGGCGTACTCGCCGGGTTTTGTGTATGCGCCGGTTTCTTTAGGATAATCAAGCGTTAGCAATACGCTCCCGTCAATAGTTGTTTTAATAACCTGGCGCCGTTGGTTATCACAAATAAAAAGAACATCAGTTCCGTTTTCGTTAAACAGCGTAAGTCCGTGAGCGCCGGGATATTCAGTACCCCATGAGCTAAGGTATTTGCCATTTTTATTATAAATAATGATGTTGTTTCGGGTTTCGTTAGTCAGTAGCAAAATACGGCCTTTA
>DAOLFI010000673.1:0-2881 GCA_035326385.1 Niabella sp. | reverse complement strand
GCTCCAGGAAATAACCTGGCCTGTTTTGTTGGTAAGGCTGATGATAATGTTGTTGAATGTTGCAGAAATGTGCGCATCGCCATAAGCATCTACTTTTACGATCCTTTTTTTAGCGGCGGCTTTTGCGCTTAATTGTGCTTTTGCCATGTGAAACTGAGGTAATCTTTAAATGAAATAAATAATTCTGCCATAAGCGGAACCCAAACCAACCCTATTCCTGCACCGGGCTTCCGTAATTGATCTGGTTATAACTTGGTGCATGTTTCAACAAGCTCAACATGACATAAAAATGTCAGGCTGAGCCTGACGAAGCCTATTTCTTAGCGGCTTTCTTCTTACCGGCAACAGTTTTACGTTTTCCTTTACGGGTGCGGCTGTTTGTTTTAGTACGCTGACCACGAACAGGTAAACCTTTCCTGTGACGAAGACCACGGTAGCAGGCAATGTCCAGTAAACGTTTGATGTTCATCTGGGTTTCGCTGCGCAATTGTCCTTCTACTTTCAACTCTTCAGTAATGGTAGAACGGATAGCGTTCAGGTCATCATCGTTCCATTCATTTACTTTCTTGTTACGGTCAATATTATTCTTATCAAGAATATATTTAGCCGTAGAAGGGCCAATACCGTAGATATAGGTTAAACCTATTTCTCCTCTTTTGCTTTTTGGTAAGTCTACACCGGCAATACGTGCCATAATTCTATTTTAGATTTATTATTTGAAATTTCTGATTTGAGTATAACCAACTTATTTTGCAATCATAAATCAGAAATCTCAAATCTCAAATGTCTTATCCCTGTCTTTGCTTAAAGCGGGGATTCTTTTTGTTAATGATATACAGCTTCCCTTTACGGCGTACAATTTTACAGTCCGCGCTGCGTTTTTTAATGGATGCCCTTACTCTCATCTTTTTTTGTTTAAAAGTTTAATGTTTTATGTTTAACGTTCCGGGTTTAAGTTCTTTGGATCAACAACATTAAACGTTGAACCTCAAACCATTGAACTTTAATTCTTATACCTGAAATTGATGCGCCCACGTGTTAAATCGTAAGGAGACATCTCTAATCCCACTTTATCCCCGGGTAAAATACGGATATAGTGCATCCTCATTTTTCCTGAGATGGTAGCTAAAATTTCATGGCCGTTATCCAGTTTTACCCTGAACATCGCGTTGGACAAGGCTTCCAGTATTACACCATCTTGTTTTATTAAGGGTTGTTTTGCCATAAAAATTTAGGGGTGCAAAGATAGGGAGATTATGTTAATAAAAAAAAACTGTTCCGGGAAATTCCGGAAAAGGAATCCCGCACCCCGTATATAAGTAGAAATTTAATCTCCTTGAAAGGAGAGAAATGAAAGGGCTTCTCCATTTATTGTGCTGCATAAAACGGTTTTACACAATAAGCGGCTTTGCCTTCCCCCCTTTAGGGGAATTTAGAGGCAATATCTTTAAACATCTTAATGGGGGCTGTTTTCCAGCGGCACTTTGGTCATATCTAAATGAATATTCTGGAGATGACTTACCGTAATAGGATGGTTAAAATACCTTTTATCTTCTCTATACCAGGTTTCTATCTGTGAAAAATCAGTTCCGGACGGAGTATGCACACGGAAAGCTCCCTTGCCATATTTTGCCCCGTTATCGGACTCCAGCTTTTCAAATCCGAGGTCAAAAAGCTGTTTTTCAGAAAGAGGCAAGGGTTTAATGTATTCCAACTCATACCAAAATTCCTGTATACCATTATTTACCAACACTTTATGGTCCTCCTGGCTTACACTTATTACAGTGCCTTCCCTTTCTACGCCTTCATCGTTTAATAATACCCAGTCTCCGGGCTTTAATTCAGATAATTTCATGGCTGAGAGTTTTTTATTGAATTTTAATGGCTTAACAATGTTATGGGTAATAAATTTATGCCAAACCTACTGTTTCAACAAACATTTTTTGCTAAAAAAGGGCCGGTCCATCAAAGCAAACGCACAAATCCATTTTTTAAATACTCAAACAAACGTTGCGCAGCTATGCAGCGCTTTTAACCGGGGAAACTAATATCTTCTATAAACGAGTTACCGCGACGCGGTAAGATAAAGCACCAATTCAATCGCCTAACTGTGATTATATTAATAAGAAAGAAAAGGGAACAGTCCTCTAAGACGGATAAAGGCAATCTGTTTAAATTAATGCACCGTCCTGCCCTTCCACTGTTTAAGTGCTCATTCAGGAGGCTGATACTATTGCGGCAGCAACAGTTACCAGTTTTTTAAAGTAAGCAGTATGCTCATATATAACAGCAGCAGCCAGCTCGTCAGCTACCGAACTTTTAGATACGGCCGCCGCGGTAAAAGCATGATGCCGCTTTTTCCATTCGCCCAGCGATGCATAACTGAAAAAGGTATGCAGAAACGCCGCCTGCTTTTTTAAACGGATGTTATACCGGTGCTGCTTCCAATACAGGAGGTAAGCTGCTTCTATCAACAACTCCAACTGCTCACCGTAGTACAGCGCATTACCCGGACTGCCCCTATGCCAGCAGTAGGAATCATGCAGCGCCGCCAGGCAAAATTCATCAAAGGCTTTTAAATGGTATGCAGGCGGCGCGTAAGCAAAAAAGTCCTTCAGTATCTGAAGCGGCGATGCTTTTAAGGGATGGCAATGATACGTCATGGCGATGCGGTTTAAAAAGCAACCCAGGTATAGGTGTTGGCATTTGTTCATGAGTGGGTGGTTTTTAATGTTATATTGCTGATAAGGAAAGCTAATTAAGTTCAATAACGAAAGTCATGGTGAGCTTGACGAACCATGATTAGGAGCATCAATACCTCTTAATTTTTTCCACGTTTTTTGCTTGCCCAAAAAAGTGGAGCAAAAAAGGGCAGCCGGAA
>DAOLFI010000672.1:0-2882 GCA_035326385.1 Niabella sp. | reverse complement strand
GTTATTGCAGGGCATTGGCGGTTATTTAATTGCGGCCCTTCCCCTGTTTATACTTTCTACAAACGAGGCGCAGGAATTTCTGCATACCAGCCATATTGCATGGTTCATATATGGCGTATTCTTTTTTACAGGCATCCTGAGATCTTTTGTAGGCCCTTGTTTCAGCGCCATGATCGCCACTATTGTACCCAGGAGCCTGTTACAGAATGCTACTACCTGGAACCAGGGTACCTGGCTTTCCGCATCGGTTACCGGCCATGCAGTAGGCGGATTTTTAATCGCTTTGATTGGTATCAGCTCTACTTTACTGGTTATAAGCATCATGGTTTTTCTCAGCATTATTTTCCTGTTTCAGCTAAAGCCTAAACCTCCTTTCCAGAGGCCTGTTGAAGGCAGTGAGATTGGGTTTACACAGGCGCCGGAAAAGAAAACCTGGGAAAGCATCAGGGAAGGCCTGGCTTTTGTATTCCGTACCAGGGCCTTACTTGCGGCTATGGCGCTTGATATGTTTGCGGTGCTGTTTGGAGGAGCAGTGGCTATGATACCGGTATTTGCCAGCGATATCCTGAAAATAGGCCCTAAAGGATTCGGATGGCTCAATGCAGCTACCGATATCGGTGCCATTTTTATTGTTGTCCTGCTTACTTTACGGCCCATGAAAAAAGCACAGGGAAGAAAAATGCTCCTTGCTGTTGCCGGTTTTGGCACCTGTATTATATTATTCGGGCTTTCAAAAATATTCTGGCTCTCATTTTGTGTACTGGTAATTGCGGGTATGCTTGACGGCGTAAGCGTTGTGGTAAGAGGTACTGTAATGCAGCTGCTCACTCCGGACCATATGCGTGGCCGTGTAAGCAGCGTAAGCGGCATGTTTGTACTCAGCAGTAATGAGCTCGGCCAGTTTGAAAGCGGTGTTATGTCCCGCGCCCTGGGAGTTATCCCTTCTGTAATTTTTGGCGGTTGCATGACCTTAGCCGTGGTGATCACAACCTGGTTCAAAGCCCCTGCCCTGCGGAAGTTTGAATATTGATGACGGAGGGAAGTTGACAGATAAAATATATAAGATTTATTACTGAATACCTCCAAGCGTTTTTAGAATCCTCTATCAACAAAAATGCCGGCGCTTAGCACCGGCACTCAACAACTTAAAAACAAATATACCGTTATATTACCCTTACTTTCAAAACGCCATCAATTGATTTAATTTTTGAAAGACTTTCTTCAGTAGTTGCTGTTTCAAGATCAATGATCGTATAAGCATAATCACCGCGGCTCTTATTGATCATATCACCAATATTAAGACCCGATTCGGCTAAAGCCGTGGATATCTGACCTAACATATTAGGGATGTTCTTATGAGCTACTGTAACGCGCTGAGCGCCGGATAACGGCATTTCGCAATTAGGATAGTTCACAGAATTTTTGATATTACCGGTCTCAAGGTACACTTTCGTTTGCCTTGCAGCCATATCAGCACAATTATCTTCTGATTCCGGTGTTGAAGCTCCCAGGTGGGGAACCGTGATAACACCCGGCTGGTTGATCATTTTCTCGTTAGGGAAATCGGTAACATAAGTACTTACAGTTCCTTCGCTGATAGCAGCCAGGATATCATCATCGTTCACCAGCTCTCCGCGTGAAAGGTTGATGATGCGCACGCCTTTTTTCATCTGAGCAAAAGCATCTGTATTCAAAGTGCCTTTGGTTTGTGAATTATAAGGCATGTGCAGGGTTATATAATCTGCATTTTCAAAAATAGTTTTAAGATCATTTGCCTTTCTTACAGCTCTTGATAAGCCCCACGCAGCATCTACCGAAATATAAGGATCATAACCCAGCACTTCCATACCCAGGTTAGTAGCAGCATTGGCAATTAATACCCCGATAGCGCCCAGGCCAATAACCCCCAATATCTTACCCTCTATTTCCGGACCAACAAACTGCGACTTTCCTTTCTCTACTTCTTTAACTACATCCTGCGTTAAAGAATTAACCCAGTTAATACCTTGCACAATTTTCCTGGAAGATATAAGCATAGAAGCAATAGCCAGCTCCTTTACCGCATTGGCATTAGCACCGGGTGTATTAAAAACAACAATACCTCTTTCTGCAAACCTGTCAACAGGTATATTATTAACACCCGCACCAGCGCGGGCAATGCTTAAAACCGACTCCGGCAGCTCCATTTCGTGCATAGAAGCGCTTCTCAGCAATATACCATCGGGAGCTGCTGCATTGTCATCAATGACATAATTTTCTCCAAATTTCTCTAAACCGGTTTTGGCAATTTTATTTAGCGTTTTTATTGTATAACCCATTACTCGCTTAATATTATTAATTATGAATTATTAATTACTGATTATTTATTTTCTGTTTCAAACTTCTTCATAAAGTCCACCAGCTTTTGTACACCTTCTAGAGAAATAGCATTGTAAATGCTGGCCCTCATTCCTCCTACTGAACGGTGACCTTTCAGCTGAACGAAACCTGCTGCTGTAGCTTCTTTGATAAATTTGGCATCTATTTCTTCATTTCCTGTAACAAAAGGAATATTCATTACCGAACGGTCTTTACCAGCTACAGTGCTTTTGAACAGGGAAGATTCATCCAGGAAGTTGTAAAGCGTATTCGCTTTTTCTATGTTGATCTTCTCCATAACATCTACACCACCCTTTTCCTTCAGCCAGTTCAGCACAAGTCCCATCAGGTAAATACCATAAGTAGGAGGAGTATTGTACATACTGCCATTTTCAATATGTTCCTTATAGTTGAACATGGTTGGGGTAAAGTCCATAGCATTACCTGCCAGATCTTCCCTGATGATAACCACAGTAACACCCGCAGGGCCCAGGTTTTTTTGCGCTCCGGCATATATCAGCCCG
>DAOLFI010000012.1:0-14627 GCA_035326385.1 Niabella sp. | reverse complement strand
TTTTTCATTTAACCGCACAGGAGCTGAAAGGAGCGTACATGCTGCTGGATGAGCCCTCTGTTACCGGTACGGCCAACATCGTAATGGCCGCCACCATGGCAACCGGAATAACCACTATTTATAATGCAGCCTGCGAACCTTACCTGCAGCAATTGTGTAAAATGCTGAACCGTATGGGTGCAAAAATAAGTGGTATCGGCAGCAATTTACTTACCATTGAGGGTGTGGATTATTTAGGAGGAACCACACATACTATGCTTCCCGATATGATTGAAGTAGGTTCTTTTATCGGCCTGGCAGCTATGACGCAAAGCGATATTACCATAAAAAGTGCAGGGATCAGCGACCTGGGTATTATTCCCGAGAAATTTAAGCAATTGGGTATTGCTATGGATTTCAGCGGCGATGATATTCATATTCCATCACAGGAAAGTTATACTATACAGCGCTATTTTGACGGAGGCGTATTAACTATTTATGACCATCCCTGGCCGGGATTTACGCCCGACTTGCTGAGCATAGTACTGGTAACGGCCATACAGGCACATGGCAGTGTGCTTATTCATCAGAAAATGTTTGAAAGCCGGTTGTTCTTTGTAGATAAGCTGATAGAAATGGGCGCGCAGATCATTCTTTGCGATCCGCACCGCGCCGTTGTCATTGGCCTGGAGCGGGAGCAAAAACTAAGGGGGATAACAATGAGCAGTCCTGATATCCGTGCCGGGGTGGCATTGTTAATTGCCGCATTAAGCGCCGAAGGAAAAAGCACGATCCAGAATATTGAGCAGATAGACAGGGGCTACCAGCATATTGATACAAGGTTACAGGAATTAGGAGCAGATATTAAAAGAGTAGTTGGTTAGCTGATTGATTAAAAGTTAATTTCCAATATGCCAGAGTGTATCTGCGCTTAGATCAACTGTTTCATGTAGCCATGATACAAAGTAGCCATGTGTTTTTATGTTGTGAAAAAGGTTGATGTCTTTTAAAGGCTCAAATACCTCGCTGTTCAAAAAAGGCTTTATATCAGCCTTTTTTTTTGGTGCCATCATCAAACTCGCATAACAAAAAATAATCGTTCAGGGGTTCTACACTTTTTATAATTTTCATTGACGTTATTTTAAAGGGTCTATCTTAAAAGTTGGAGAGCCTTTTATAGCCAAAGACCAGTTTGCCATGAGATCTTCTTTATGTATCTCAATCCAGGCCTGTACTAATTTTAATTTATTAGCAGGAAGAGTTCCCGCCAAAAGAGTTCCATAAAACAAAGAGATAACCGGCATACTCTGTATGGTTTAGTTAGCAAAGTTAGCAATACTGTTTTAGATATTCCTATTCCCAATCAGAGCCTTACCCGGACCGCCCTGTCCTAAACAGGGAAGGTCAAGGAATTGAACCCCGTTTAATAGAGATAAAAAGACCGTCTAATTTGAAACCTCGGTTCCCTCGAATACGATCCGCGTGTCATTAATATTTACCAATTCATCCAGTTCATATACATTCCTGAACCCGTAACCATAGAGGTTGATATAAGTGGGGATATTTAGTGCAAGCATCACAGGCCTGGTATTTTGAAGAATACTATTACCGGACTGTGGTTGTGCGGTTTTGGATGCAAAATTTACCTGGTCACCTATGAAATTATTATTGCAGTAAATTAAAATCCGGGTGGTGGGGTCAGGAATCAACCTGTTAAGGTTGGTTTGTGTAAAGTCTGTGAAAGAAAGGTGTATAGCGCCTTTTATATGTTTTTTCTTGTACCGGTCTGCCGAACGGGTGTCTAAAATAATCGTTTTAGGCTCTTTAGACATAGCGATAAATTTATTAAAAGTTACCAGCCGTTGTGCACGGTGCTGTTCCACTTCTGCTACCAATGCTTTAAAATCATTATAACTGGATAGTGCTTTCGGGTAAGGAGTATTCTCCGTTTCCGCAGCACTTATTTTCTGACAGGCATTTAAAAAGTAAATGCAGCCCAGCACAATAAAAATTACACTACAGATTAAAAATATCTTTTTCATAATATATATGCTTTTGTATGCTTTTTTATAAAAGACGCAAAACAATATTAGAGTGTAACAATAAATTTCATAAATCCAGCTTATTTTTATTTTGTAAAAACTTTTTGGCACACAATGCGCTACTATAATACAAAAGACTGGACCAATGTACTTTTTAAAGTAACCAAAGCCGATGTGCTTAATAAGCTTTGGTGGATTTTAATAGTACTGGCCATTTACGCTGCGGGCATTGCCTACCTGGAGCTGGAGTACTGGAAACTTTCGGATAAGAGTGTTATTAAAAATCTGCCCATTATGCACTCATTGCTGGGGTTTGCTATTTCACTGGTGCTGGTTTTTAGAACCAATACAGCATATGACCGCTGGTGGGAAGGCCGTAAGCTCTGGGGTGGGCTGGTAAACAACTCGCGCAACCTGGCGTTAAAATTGTCGGTGGTTTTACGCGAAGATCAGCAGGAAGAACGCGAATTTTTCAGAAGAATAATTCCCGGTTACGCACAGGCTTTGCACCAGCACTTATTAAAGGAAAGGACACGAGTTATGCTCTTCGACGAGAACGAGCAAACGCAAAAGATTATTTCGGCAATAGATACAGAAAAGCATGTGCCCAACCAGGTAGCGGGCTTAATATATGAACATGTAAAAAAACTCTACCGCGAAGGCTCGATAAGCGGGGAAGTGCTCTTGTTTTTAAATAGCGAGCTGCAGTCGTTTACGGATATCTGCGGGGCATGTGAACGCATTAAAAACACACCCATTCCTTCTTCCTATGGGGTTTTCATTAAACGGTTTGTGCTCATTTATCTGCTCACACTGCCCTGGGGCTATGTTTTCCAGTTAGGGTATTGGGTAGTTCCCGTGGTTGTTTTCATTACTTATGTTTTAGCCAGCCTTGAGCTGATTGCGGAAGAAGTTGAAGACCCCTTCGGGGGTGATGAAAACGATCTGCCCACACACAAAATGGCAGATAACATAAGAAAAAGTGTTGAGGAGATCTTATGATGGGTTCCTGTGCAACAGGGAAATAAATAATTACAGGGTTTCGGGTTTTTCCAGCCAACCCACGGCTCCTTATTTGTGCATTTTTGGCATAAATCTTATAAGCCTCAAATTTTTTACTCCCATCACAATTGCCGTAATTTGCGTATATGGCTTCCTTCAATAAAAAGATAATCATCATTACTGCACCATCTGGCGCCGGTAAAACGTCCATTACCCGTTATTTGCTCGAAAAATTCCCGCAGCTGTCATTTTCTGTTTCGGCAGCTACGCGCGAACCCCGCGATTATGAAGAGAACGGAAAAGATTATTATTTTATGACGGTGGAAGCGTTTCAGCAAAAAATACAAAAAGGTGATTTTGTGGAGTGGGAAATGGTGTATGAAGGAAAATATTACGGCACGCTGAAAACAGAGCTGGACCGGTTGTGGAAAGAAAAAAAATACCCGTTGCTGGATATTGATGTAAAGGGAGCCATTCATGTACAGCAGCAATATCCGCAAGCGTCTTTATCTGTTTTTATAGAGCCGCCGTCGGTAAGAGAGCTGGCGCGAAGGCTGGCCAGCCGTGGTACAGAAACAGAAGAGTCCTTACAAACCCGCGTTAATAAAGCCGAATATGAGATGTCTTTCAGCGATCATTTCGATCATTTAATTGTTAACGATGACTTGCAGGAAGCCTGTGAAGAAGCAGAAAAGCTGATCGCAGATTTCCTGGCAAAATAGTTTTGTTCTTTCTGCACCCCATCAGGTATGGGCAAGCCTCGGATCATCATACAGATCGTTCACCTGTTTAGGGTTGTCCCGTTTCAGCGAACCCAGATCTACTCTTTTTTCTTCGCGGGTACCGGTTTCATATTCCGTGTAGCTGTTGAAAAAGATCAATCCATCTGATGTAAGCTCGAAACTGCTGGTTTCACCATCAGGTTCGCGGCTGTCGAATGCGCGAATAAGAGATTCGCTTCCTGCTGCTGCATATTCAACAACATTGCATGCAAGGTTAATGTGGTGAAAAGAATTGCCCTCATAAATGCTGATGCTTATAAGCGGATCATAAATACCGGAACTGTTCATAGTGATCTTCGTTCCATCGGGAAAAATAAGAGAGCGAATATTGCCAAGTCTGGCCTTGATATGCTTTCCGTTCAGGCTTTCATGCGTGCCGGCATTTTTACCGTCTTTTTCACCCCAAAACTCAATCATAAATCCTGAATAATCCTTATGCGTGATCTGAATGGATAGTGGATGAATGAAGATTTTGCCACCACCGGCTGTAAAATAGGTGTAGGATTTGTCAGATGCCGAATAAGTTAGTTTTCCCCGGCTTGCCGCAGCTTTGCATGTGCCTAATACAGGAATTTGCTCTTCTAACTGCTCTTTATTTTTTTTACAGGAGGCAGATGACAGAAGAAATGCACCCGCAAGGATGGCCAGGACTTTTACGGTTTGTATACTTATTTTATAATACATAGCAATTGATGGCAGGTTATTGTAAGATTCAAAAAAATACCAGGCCCTATTCTTTCACCACATGCACTACTTTTGATCCCGCTTTTGTGCCATCTATATCCACTTGTATAAGGCGTACGTACAGTTGCTGCCCAGAAAGGGTTTCCAACGCAATGTCTTTCCTACTGCAGGAAAAAAACATAGCAGCTAAGGCCAGCACAGGCAACAGCGTTGTACGTTGTCTTCTTTTGCCTGCAAGTAATAATCCCGCACCAATCAATATTGCGCTGCCGGCCAATGCTGTTGCGTGGTTTGCCGGAAGCTGGTGTTCATAGTGCAACGGCACAGAAGCATTTCCGCCAGTGGCCTTTGACAATACGGTTGCCGCTTTTTTAAAATGCTCACCGTCTGCCGAAAGCTCAATTTCGAAGTGATGATTATTGGTTTCAGAAAGTGTTTCCCAGTTAACATAGATCGCTTCGTTTCTCCATATTGCCGAAATATTGCCAAACACCACGGGCAGAGCGCCGGAGTACTCATAAGCGCCCATGTCTATATTGAGGTGCTCCGTTCTTCCGTTTCCTGCCAGGTCGGTTAAGGGGTAGGAGGCTGGATATAAAGTATTGCTTCCTTTTTCAATTGCGGGGCTGCCTAATTTTAACGTATAGTCGCCTGCCAATGAGTTGGTAAAAATATTATCGGCGGTATAAGGCGTAGCATCAGGGTTACCGGCGTCAGTGTTCGTATTGCCCTGCATCAGGCTGAACTGTGCTGTATAGTCACTGTTTCCATCTGTATAAATGCTTCCCCATATAATACTGTTATGAATTACCGGAACAGAAGAGGAAATATTATACAGGCCGCTACCGTTGGATGCAGTATTGCCGGCAAAAGTGCAGTTGACGATCAAAGGATTTGATGATGCAGCATTGGTCATACCTCCCCCACCTGCGGAAAAAGAGTTGGACCTGTTTTCTGCAAAAAGGCAGTTTATAATTGTTGGAGCAGAAGAAGAGTTATTGTACATACCTCCCCCGCTGCTAAAATCTGCTGTATTAGAACTGAATACGCTGTTGGAAATATAAGGCGATGAGTTATTGGCGTTATACATGCCGCCGCCGCTGCTCCTGGCAAGGTTATTAGTGAACTGGCAGTGCGACAGGTTGGGACGGGCATTGAGCACATTATATACACCACCACCAGACGTTCTTGCCACATTATTATCAAACCGGCAATTAACCAAAACCGGTGAAGAGGCCTGGTTGTACATACCCGCACCATACCCGGTAGAAGTGCCGCTGGCCAGGTTGGTAATGAAAGAGCAGTTGTTGAAAACAGGAGAAGCGCTGTTGTTGCTAACCGCAGCGCCATTGGTTGAAGTACTGGCAGTGAACGTGCAGTTATTTATTGCAGGAGAAGAGGCTACGTTCAGCATAGCTCCTGCGTTGATAAGAGTGTAGGTTGTAGTATTGATAATCAACTGTGTAGAGGAGCCATTACCGTTACCACCGGAAATAGTAAAGCCATCCACCGCTGCTGTACCTGCCGGGCCGGCGCTGATAAGAACGTGATAGGCATTTTCTGCATTATTGGTTATTGCAAGTGTAAGGCCGGTGCCGTTTATTATATCATCACCGTTAAAATCCCCGCTGAGAACAGTAGGATTGCTTTGCAGGTCTCTTTGCTGTAAGCTCACTTCGTTTCCGGCAAAACCGCCAAAAAGCTGCACATTCTCTTTAAGTACAAAAGCGTTATTACGGTCACCGGGAGTAACAGTACCGGTGGCATTATGTTTACGGTTGGGTTTATAAGTGCCTGCGGCAACCCATACCTGGTCATCAGGCCCGGACTGGTTGATCATTAACTGGATATCATCGCTGGCAGTGGCCCAGCTAAGCCCGTCCTTGAGGCCGGCACCGGCAACCGTTACATAACGTATGGTTTGTGCCGTTGCCATCGCCACAAAGAGCAGGAAGGGGATTATTAAAAATAAAAATTTCCGGTTCATTGTATAACTTAATCGCAGGAGGAATGAAATGGTCATCAGCAAACCGGGTATTTTTTATGAAAAAATTCAGATGCTAACCTTATTATTGAAGATTTATGCGTCCGGAAACAATCAAAATTCAAAAAGCCCTTTGTATCTTTAGAATATGGACGTAACACTTATCGCCTGGTCCGCATCGCTGTTATTTATGATGTTTTTTGCGGGCATTGAAATGGCTTTTTACAGCGCCAGCCGGCTGAATATAGAATTAAAGAGAAAACAGGACACCGTAAAGGGCAACCGTCTGGGCCGTTTTATAGATACCCCTGCTGTTTTTTTAGGCGTTGCCATTACCGGTTATATTATTGCACTGACCATTTTTGTGCTGCTTACAGCCGAGGTGGCAGCCCCGGTATGGAAACAGTTTAATATCAGCTCGCGCGGAATGCAGATTTTCCTGGAAATACTTTTTAATGTACTGGTAGCGCTGATCTTTGCAGAGTTTATACCCAGGGCCGTTTTCAGGGCAAAAAGCAACTCTTTATTAAGCAGGCTTTCTTTTATTGCCGATATTTTTTACCAGCTTTTTTCACCACTGGTAAAAGGCATGTTTAAGCTTACCAACTGGATATTAAAATATGTTTTCAACGTAAGGCTGGATAAAAACAAGTCGCCGCTCAGTAAAAGCGAGCTTCGTTTTGCTTTTTCCGATGGGAATAAAGATAATTTTAAGCAGGAAACCAGCACCCAGCTCCTTGAAAATGCACAGGAGCTTCCCCATATCAGGATTAAGCAATGTATGGTGCCGCGTAAAGAAGTGATTGGCGTTGATGTTAAAACACCTGTCAATGAGCTTCTGCAAAAATTCATTGAAACCAAACGAACACGCATTATCATTTATGAAGATTCAATTGATAATATTTTAGGTTATGTGCATCAGCTGGAACTGTTTAAAAAGCCCGCGGATATAAGAAGCATACTTATAAGCATACTGGCCGTTCCCCAGAGCATGAATGCGGTAGATCTTATTTACAAATTCAGTGGTGAAGCCAAAAGTATAGCCTGGGTAGTGGATGAGTTTGGCGGTACCGCCGGTATTATTACTATGGAAGATGTGCTGGAAGAGCTGTTTGGTGAAATATGGGATGAGTACGATACGGAGCAGTTTGTAGAAAAGCAGATTGCCGAAGGGGAATTCATCTTTTCGGGCAGGCTGGAGCTGGATTACCTTGAAAAGAAATATGATTTAAATTTTGAGGGCCACGAAACTGAAACCCTTTCGGGGTATATCATCAATCATCACGAAACCATACCCGCACAAAAAGAACGCATTATTATAGACGATTATGAGTTTGATATACTGGGCGTAACCCACACCCGTATTGAAATGGTAAAGCTGAGGAAGCTGAAATAGGGTTATTGGTTCCTGGTTGAAAATTTCAGGTTGGCCCACTCATCACTTACCATTGACTATTGACTATAAAGCTGCATCTTTGCGTACTTATTTTTACACACATGGCTTTAATGGATTTTTTTGAGAAACGAAATAATGGCAATGATGAAATGTCGTTCATTGACCACCTGGAAGTATTACGCTGGCACCTGGTACGGTCAGTTATTGCTATTGTAGTATGCTCCATTGTTGTTTTTATTTTTACTGATTTTTTTGTAGACGATGTTATTTTCGGGCCAACGAAAAAAGATTTTATTTCAGTTGAATGGATGTGCCGCATAGGACAAAAAGTTGGTGTAGGAGAGTCCCTGTGCTTTAAAGCTACCGATGTGGTTTTTCAGGAAAACACTATGACCGGCCAGTTTATTGCAAACTTCACCGTTGCTTTTATGGGAGGTTTTATATTAGCGTTTCCTTATATTTTTTGGGAGATCTGGCGTTTTGTAAAACCAGCCCTGTCTGAAAAAGAAACAAGGCAAACAGGCGGCATTATTTTTTGGGTTTCTTTTTTATTTTTTATAGGCGTGGCGTTTGGCTATTTTATATTAACACCGCTGATGGTTAATTTTTATTTTAACTATAAGCTGAGTGAGATGATTGAGATAAGGCCTTTATTTACTGATTACCTTGAAAATGTTATATATACAACAGTAGGTGTTGGCTTATTATTCCAGCTGCCGTTGTTAATTCTTTTATTGGCAAAAGCTGGTATAGTAACAGCTGCAATGCTGCGCAAGTTCAGGCGTCATGCTTTTGTTGTAATTTTGATAGCAGCGGCCATTATAACACCTACAACAGATCCTTTCAGCCTGGCTGTTGTGGCGGCGCCCTTATACCTGCTTTTTGAAATAAGCATCTCTCTTGCCGCTAAGGGAGAGAAAAAGAACGCAGAAGAGTCCATCCAGGAGTGGAGTTAAATGTAATTGTTATGGAAACAACATTTGATCTTAAAAAACCAATAGCCATAGGCTCAGACCATGCCGGGTTTGAAATGAAAGAGTTTGTTATTTCATTTATAGAAGGGAAAGACCTTAATTTTAAAGACTTTGGGGCGCCTTCTTCAGATTCGGTTGATTATCCCGATTTTGCGCATCCCGTAGCTAATGGTGTTGAAAGCGGTGAATATGCATTAGGCATTTTATTATGCGGGAGTGGCAACGGTGTGGCTATTGCAGCCAATAAGCACCGGGGTATCCGCGCTGCCCTTTGCTGGGACGACGAAATAGCCGCCCTTGCCCGGAAACATAACAATGCCAACATCCTTTGCATACCCGCCCGGTTTATTTCTGAAGATACAGCCGGTGAAATGATAGATATGTTTCTCAACACTGCCTTTGAAGGCGGGCGGCATGAAGATCGTGTTAACAAAATAGCTGTATGACCCGGCATGTATATGATCTTTAGAGTAAAATGGGTTAAACCGTCTCTAAGATATCTTATTTGTAACTATAAAAATTCACATGATAAAAAGCGTACTTTTATTAGCAGGCGTATTTTCATACGCCAGTGTATCGGCACAAAAAATAGCAGATCCCGTACCGTATGCTAAAACAATCACCACTACTGATCTTAAAAAGCATTTAAGCATTATTGCAAGCGCTGAAATGGAAGGCAGGGATACGCCATCTCCCGGACTTGAAAAAGCAGCTGAATATATTGAGTCCCAGTTCCGGTCCTTTGGTGTAAAGTCCGGCAACAACGGAAGTTACCGCCAGTATTACGACCTGGAAAAAGACAGTGCTTCAACGCTTTCCCTTCATATTGCAGGAACAGACTTTATACCGGGGACAGACTTTGCGCCCTGGCTGCAAATGCCGCAAAATACCGATCTTAATTTTTCTGAGTATGTTTTTGTCGGTTACGGAATTGTTGACGAGAACCGGGATGATTATAAAGACACCGATGTAAAAGGCAAACTGGTTATTTTGCTCAATGGCCAGCCCGAAGGCTTTACCACCAATAAGCCCCGCAGGCAATCACCGGCATTTACTGCCAATAAAATAACCAATGCGAAAAAGAAAGGAGCTGCTGTGGTTTTAGTTATTTCAGAAGAGCTTCCTTCACAGCAAATGCTGAACAACGCTTACAGGCCCAGACCTGATGCAGCTGCACAGCAGGAAAACAGCGCCATTCCTGTGTTTTATATCAATGATAATATTGTTTCTAAAACCGGGAAGGACATTAAAGAAATCAAGGAATTAGTTGGACCACGAATAATAGATCCCATAATAACTCCTGCAGAGATCTCTATAAAATATACTTCAGGCAAAAAAATCGCAACCGTAAGCAATGTAGTAGGTATGGTAGAAGGGTCAGATAAAAAGAATGAATATCTTTTTATTACAGCCCACTATGACCATGTGGGTATGGACGATAAGGGCAATATTTATTACGGAGCTGATGATGACGGATCGGGGACGGCTGCTGTGATAGATATGGCGGAAGCCTTTGCTAAAGCAAAAAAAGAAGGTAAAGGCCCGCGCAGAACAGTTGTATTTATGCTAGTAAGCGGTGAGGAAAAGGGTTTGTGGGGATCGGAGTATTATTCTGAAAACCCTATTTATCCTCTCGAAAAAACCACGGCTAACTTAAATATAGATATGATAGGACGCATAGATACGGAAAGAATGCTGGCCGATACGCTGAATTATGTGTACGTTGTTGGCCATAATAAGCTGAGTACTGATCTGCCTAAAATAAACGAGGGCATGAACAATAAATACACTAAGCTGGTGCTTGATTATAAGTTTGATGACCCCAACGACCCTAACAGGATCTATTATCGTAGTGACCATTATAACTTTGCTAGGAAAGGAGTTCCGGTTTTGTTCTTTTACGATGGTATGCTAAAAGCCGATTACCATCAGCCAACAGACACTGTAGACAAAATTAATTTTCCTTTGTTAGCCAAAAGGGCACAAATGATCTTCTATACAGCCTGGGAAATGGCCAACCGGAATGAATTGCTGAAAAGAGACCTGAAATTGACTCCATAAGAAGCATAATTTCAGTTATCATTATTATAGTAAAACCGAAATTCAATCATAGCAAAAGAGGCGCCAAAGGGGCCTCTTTTTATTTTTGCGGGAATGCTGTATAACTGTCTTTTTTTATAGGAGGCCTAACATCTTTCGGTTTAGAATGGATGAAGTATTGAATGGAATCGGAATATCCCTTCTTGGGAAGGAGGTGGCCGAAGGCTGGTACTCCCGACAGCGCGAGATCTGTCGTATTCAAATGTTATACACCCTTCTTTATACTGTTTAAAAAGGGTTATTTTAAAATTTGAAGACTAACATTTTATTGTTGAAATGTATCTAAAAAAAGCTGTGCTATAAAAAATAACACAGCTTTTCTCATATAATTGATAATTATAAGCTACGCAAGGTTGGGGTTTCTTCCTATAGTTCCCAATAAAGGCTCCTGGCTTTTAAGCTGGCTGATCTGTTCAGAAAGCTCCTGTAATTTGGCAGCTTTATCAGCTTCACTGATTACCTGTGATGCCGCAATTTGTTTTTCCTGCATTTCCAGTACCAGCAGTGCAAAATCTTTTGACGCCTTTATCCTTTCTTTATACCAGTCAGACTGCAATACATATTCTGGTGTGAACATGTTACGGATCTCAGGGTCGGCCAGTGTTTTACCTTCGTAATGACCATGAACCATAATATGGATAATAGCTTTTAACGGCGGACAGGCCTCGTCAATGCTTCCATCGGTAAACCATGCCCTGGCAACTTCTGCCTGCGATTCTGCAATATACAGCACTCCTTCAGCATAATCTTTTGCGCTTTGCAGCTCGGGGCGAAGCATATCCAGCGGGAAAACGCCATCAGGACTGGTAAACAAGCGGCCACCAAAACGCTTTAAGAATGCCGGGCTGATGCGGTAACCCAGACGTGAAGCCGGGATGCGGACGCCGGCATAGTCAAAGTCTTCCACTTTTTCAAGATAACCCCGGTCTATCAGATATTTAGGATCTCTTTCATGAATGCTCATACGCGACCACAGCTCGGGTACCCAATAGCTGATATCGTGATCCACCTGGTATTGATGGCCTATAAATCCGCAGGCTGTAGAGAAGCCCGGTAAACCGGTAAGTACTGCACTTACCAGTGCGGCATTGATATCAGCCACAGGACGCAGCATGTTGAAGGGTCCTTTGGTAAGCGCTCCCTCTGATCCAAAACCGGTAGTAGACGGGGATTTTCCTGAAAGAGTAGCAATGCAGTCCATCATTAACTCCGGAATTTCCTGATAGTGAATAGGCCCGTATACTGCCAGCATTTTAATACCTTCTGAAGGTGGATTATTTCTGCGGCCAATCAATAAGCTGTCTACCGGGTTAATAAGAGGCTGCTCAGGCAGCATTTTACGGAATAACCGGGTACCCAGTTCACATACAAAACGGGGCTGCGGGTTGGCAAGATCCGGTCGATCCTGCAGGTAACGTACGTTTTTGGTAATGCTTTTGCCAACCACTCTCGGGTGAGAGGTAGAAACGAAATATTCTCCATCTTTTAGCTTTGCTGCCTTTTCGATAGTTTCCTGCATGACAGGAGTGAATTTTTCAAACTCAATGATATTGGCCATCAGCTCCCGTGCATCTTTAGCTTCCAGCGGCTCATAGTTAGAAAAGAATACCCCTGTTTTGCTGAAGTCAGATTCAGCCTGGCGGTCCTGCCCTTTATGAATAGCATCATCAGGGCGCTGGAACAGCTTGTTCTCACAGTTCTCCACTACTTTTACCGATGCTGCCTGCTGTTCCGGTAACAGGGTTGATATAGCACTGCCGGGATAAACAGAAGATACTGAAATGTCATCCTCTGTCTGGATTTTGGTAGCCGGCATAAAATCCTGGCGAAGACGGAATGTGCGCCATGTTCCATCCTTGTTCAGCCCGATCCTCAAATAACGTGAGGTTACTTTTAACCCTTTGTACTTTAGCTGGTGGCCGGGCTCATTATCCAGAACATCTACACTGAAATAAGAACGCCAGTTGTCGCTCCAGTCGGCCTGGTACAAACGTTTAATACAAAGCACAAGACTTTTTATCGGGGAAGGGATATTGCGCACCCAATTATTATACTCATCGGTATAAGTAGGGTGTTCGTTCAGCATCCGGATCACCGAACCCATACTGCGTTTAGGGCTCATTAGCGGGCGGCTGGCGGCTTCGGTATGATTCCTTACCATATCTTTATAACGGTCGCCATAATACCGGTTAATGATAACCTCTGCAGCGTCCAGCTCTTTTTCCAGGTTATTTACATAGAAGTTTTCTGCAAGAATCAGGTCTTGTATCGACTTTGAGATCTCTGATTTGCCACCGCCGGATACAGTAGAGGGCTTATGCAGGAAAACGCCTTCTGCCACCGTACCTCTTAAGTACCACGACTTAGTAATATTGTGCTTGTGCAGCTCTACCTTGTAACCCGAAGGATGCAGATAAGTTATATTTTTTTCAAGAGGAATGCTTTGTTTTTCTCCGTTCCGTGTCCATGATACTGAAAGCGACAGCACATCAATAAAGGTATCTTCCCGTATAAGGTAAATATTGCGGAATTTTTTATGAATTGCATATCCTGTAGGCTGCTCTTCAAACTGGTCAGCATAATGTTCCATCACCCAGTCATAAGAAAAGCTGATGCCTTTATGAATGCGGCTGTCCTGTGCAAAAAACGCCCCAAGATTATAAGAAGGATATACCAGGGCACCGCCTGCGTGCTCTTCCTCGGCATTGCCTAAAAGATTGGTGGCAAAACTGATCTGTGTTTTTACCTCCTTCTTACAATACCCGTAATAGTTGTCGGCAATAAGAGTGATTACCCAGCCTTCTTTGGTGCGGTGCGTGCATTTGAATGCATTGCCATTATTGTACAGGTCTTCCTCGCTGCTCCAGCACATGCCCTGTTCCTTTTGTTGTTCGGTAGCTTCCGAAATATGCGGAAGGCCCAGTTCTTTTTTGGTTCTTAGCAAAAGCTGAGGCGCTAATACTACCATACCGGTTACGCCGGTAAAAGAGCCTGCTTTATACAGGATATCGTTTTCCGGTAAGCGGGTATCTCCCGGGTTACCAAAAATATTCTCTACGAAATCGAGATTGGATACCATGCCTCCGGGAACTACAAAACGCACTTCTGAGCGCATTTCTTTTTGCAGGCCGGGAATTTCGGGCTTTACCAGCGGGTGAAGCACTAACCCTACGAAGGATTGCTGCCCGTTGTAGGGAAGCTCACCTGATTCGGGGTCTAACTGGAAAGCGGCTTCCAGCATTTTGGCATAGACGGCCTTAGGTACACGCAATTTATCATCGGCAATGGCCATACCTTCTTCAGAAACGTGAAAGCTGCCTGCCGTAGTACGGCGATCAGATGCGGGGTTGTGCAATACACCCTGCATAACGCGATAGGATTTTACATGTTTTCCTATATATTCATTTTTGTCTACCGGCAGTGAAAGCAGACGTGCCTGTCCGGGTTCAACCAGGTCAATGAGCTCGGGCACAGCAAAGCCTTCCCCAAACTCAGATTGTAAAAACTCGTTTAAACGTAAATCAATAGGTGCAGGAGGATGAGGATTCAAACCTTGTAGCTGTGCTACTTCAGAGTCCTTGAAATTCGTTGTCATATTTAACCTGTTATTTTTGTTATTTTTTGTTGCGGTTTTTTATTTCCGATAGAAAAGGCTGATTTCAAAGATAATGAAGTGTAAAATAC
>DAOLFI010000671.1:0-2884 GCA_035326385.1 Niabella sp. | reverse complement strand
CCGGTTTCTAAAAAAGCTTAAATGAAAGTATAATTATGGCACGTTACAATGGTCCTAAGACCAAGATCTCCCGTATTTTCGGAGAGCCTATTTTAGGTAATGGTAAATGGTTGGGTAAAAACAGTAACCCTCCCGGTCAGCATGGTGAAAAGCGCAAGCGTAAAACCCTTGGCGAGTACGCCCTGCAATTGCGTGAAAAACAAAAAGCCAAATACACTTACGGCGTTTTGGAAAAACAATTCCGCAAAACTTACGAAGAAGCTAACCGTCGTAAAGGTGTAACCGGTGATAACCTTATCAAATTACTTGAATCTCGTTTAGACAACACAGTATTTCGTATGGGTATTGCGCCCAGCCGTCCTGCAGCACGCCAGCTGGTGAGCCACAAGCACATCGAAGTAAATGGCGAAGTAGTGAACATCCCCAGCTATTTATTGAAAGCCGGTGATATCATCACTATTAAGGAAAGCAGCAGGGCCCGTACTTCTATCACAAGTGTGGTAAGCGCTAAAAACCCTAAGTATACCTGGTTGGACTTTAACGAAACTACGCTCACTGGTACTTTCATTACTTATCCTGAAAGGGAAAGCGTTCCTGAAAACATTAAGGAGCAGCTGATTGTTGAGTTGTATAACAAGTAATTTTTAGTGAGTGGTGAATAGTGAGTAGAGAATAGGGTCAAACCGAAGCCCCGCCTACTTGCCACTAACTACTCCCTACTTACCTTAAAAAAATAAAATATGGCAATTTTAAATTTTCAGCAGCCGGATAAGATCATCTTGCAAAAAGCATCTGATTTTGAAGCCCAGTTTGAATTTGCGCCATTGGAGCCAGGTTATGGCGTAACCATTGGTAACGCGCTTCGCAGGGTTTTATTGAGCTCTTTGGAAGGCTATGCTATTTCGGCTATTAAAATAGAAGGTGTTGACCACGAGTTCGCTACCATTAAAGGTATCAGCGAAGACCTGGTTGAGATCATCCTGAACTTAAAGCAGGTTCGCTTTAAGAAAATCGTTGACCATGAAGTGGGCAATGAAAAAATTTCATTGTCAATAAAAAATCAAACTGAATTTACTGCAGGCATGATCGCTGATGGTACACAATCATTCCAGATCATGAATCCTGAACTGCATATCTGCACACTGGATGCTTCGGCTAAGCTGGACATCGAATTAACTATTGGTAAAGGCCGTGGTTATGTACCTGCAGAAGAAAATGCAGTGAAAGATGCACCGGTTGGTTTAATACCTATCGACTCTATCTTTACACCTATTAAGAATGTAAAGTACACTATCGAAAATACCCGTGTGGAGCAACGTACAGACTATGAAAAATTAGTGATGGAAGTTGTTACAGATGGTACTATTCATCCTGAAGATGCGGTGAAGCAAGCCAGCCGTATCCTCATTCAGCACCTGATGATCATCACAGATGAGAACATCACTTTCGATAACAAAGAAGAGAAGAAAGAAGACCTGGTAGATGAGAATACACTGCAATTACGCAAAGTATTGAAAACTCCGTTAGAAGACCTGGATCTGTCTGTACGTGCGTTCAACTGCTTAAAGGCAGCAAAGATCAACTCTTTAAGCGAGCTGGTACAGTACGAGCAGGAAGACCTGATGAAGTTCAGGAACTTTGGCCAGAAATCTCTTTCTGAGATTGAGCAGGTACTGAACGAAAGAGGTCTTGGTTTTGGAATGGACCTTCAGAAATTAGGTATTGATAAAGACGATTATTAATTAATAATTAGTAATTAACAATTAATAAGAAAAAGTAGGCTGCAATTCCCTGACTACGGTGCAGCTGAATATTTTTAACAATTGTCATCCTGAGCTTGTCGAAGGATAGACAAACAAATGAACAAGTCATGCGTCACGGAGACAAAATCAAAAATTTAAGCCGCACTAAAGCGCACAGAGAAGCTTTACTGGCCAATCTTTCCTGTCAGTTAATTCAGCACAAACGTATTGTAACCACTTTAGCTAAAGCCAAAGCGTTACGGGTTTATGTTGAGCCTTTGATCACTAAGAGTAAAGAAAACACTACGCACCAGCGTCGTATTGTATTCGGTCATTTACAGGATAAAGAAGCTATCAAAGAATTGTTTGATAACATATCCGGTAAAGTGGGTGGTCGTCCCGGTGGCTATACCCGTATTATTAAATTAGGTATTCGCCCAGGTGATGCTGCTGAAAAAGCCATGATCGAGCTGGTTGACTACAATGAGATATATGGCAAAGGCGCCGGCGAAGAAAAAGCTGCTGCAAAACGTACACGCCGTCGTGGTGGCAGCAAGAAAAAAGCTGATGGCGTTGCTGCTGAAGCCGAAACAGTACCTGTTACAGTTGAAGAAGCTGCACCGGTAGCTGAAGAAGCGAAAGTTGAGGAAGTAGTAGCTGAAGCTCCTGCTGCCGATGAAGCAACTGAAGCTGCTCCTGAAGAAACAAAAGAAGAAGGAAACGAAGAAGCAAAAGCTTAATTTCTGAAATATTTTGGATAGAATGCCTCGCAATCGCGGGGCATTTTTTTTGTGCATAGCATACTTAATAATAAGCTGGTATTCATTTTATAGCAGCACCCGGGCGGATTCTGTACTACACAGAAATTTTCCCATAGGAAAAAAAGTATTATATTTGTATTATACAAGTTGAATAATACTTATTATTTAAAATGAATAAAGAACAGAAGCTCAACCTGCTTTTATCCTCCTGGGAGGAAACCTATAAGAAAGGACAACTTACTTTATGGATATTTCTTGCGCTGCAGAATGACAAAAAGTATGTGGATGAAATCAAAAGCTTTGTTGAGGAGAAGTCAAAAAATACTATGACCTGTGAGGAGCAAAGTTTGTATCGTGTATTGAGAAAGTTTGAGCATATAG
>DAOLFI010000670.1:0-2887 GCA_035326385.1 Niabella sp. | reverse complement strand
AGAACGATATTCACCGCCGCCTAAAACATATAGCAGAAAGCGTTGCTGCGGCTAATAATGCTACTGTTGAAGTAATAATCAATAAAAACACACCTGTTACCTTTAACCATATTGAGCTTACCAAAAAAATAATACCTGTATTGGAGAAGGCTGTAGGAAAAGAAAATGTGCAGGAAACCAAATGGGTAACCGGCGCGGAAGATTTTTCTTTTTACGGCACTAAAGCACCTGCTGTTTTTTTATACTATGGAGGAATGCCTAAAGGCAATGACCCGGCCAAGGCGCCTCCGCATCATACCCCCGATTTTATAGTGTCTGACGCTATGCTGCAAAATGGGGTAAAAATATTTTGCAATATTGTTTTCGATTATAAGAATTTATAACAAGATATGCTATCTCAAAACCAACTCAAGAAACAACTGATTGTATGTGTGTTTATGGCAGCTTTACATACTGCCGCTTTCGCGCAGAAAAAACCCCTGGACCATTCTGTATATGACGCATGGCAGTCTGTAGAAAAAATAAAAATAAGTAACGATGGAAAATGGATCGTGTACAATATCAAAGTACAGGAAGGTGATGATGACCTGATCATACAATCAACAGAAAACACTTATAAAAAAATTATTCCGCGGGGATATGATGCAGGTATTACGGGAGATAGTAAGTCTGTAGTGTTTAAAATAAAACCATTGTATAAAGACATAAGACAGGCAAAGATCAGGAAGAAGAAACCCGATGAAATGCCCAGGGACAGCTTTGCAATATTGGCATTGGGCGGAGAGCGCATTCAAAAATATCCTGACCTGCTTTCGTTTCAAATGCCAAAAGAAGCCAACGAGTGGGTGGCGTGCTTATTCCGGAACGAGCCTCAAACCAATCCAGGCTACAAATCAGATAAAAGCAAGGATAGCCTGAGACAGGTGATTGATTCTTTACAATATGTTATCAGTAGCATAAAGCCCGTTGGGGAGGAAAAAGACAGTATTACCGATCCCGGGAAAAACAATCGCCTGTTGCTGATCAATACGGCCAACGGAGAAAAGCAATCATTTATCAATGTAAACGACTATATCTTCAATACAAAAGGAACGCATTTGCTGCTGGAACAAACCTTGAATCTGAAAGACACAGCCAAAACAGCCCGTATCGTGCTGTATCATCTGAATACTAAAAATGCAGATACCATAATACGGGGAGGGAACGACTTTAAGAACCTCGCTATATCTGATAACGGTGACCAGGTTGCCTTTGTTGCAGAGCGGGATGCAAAGCCCAAAGCGCTGAACAGGTTTTATAAACTATGGTATTATAAGCAGGCCATGGATAGCGCGCTTGTTTTAGTTGATACGCTAACGGCCCATTTTCCCAAAGGCAGCACTGTAAGCGAGTTTGCAAAGATCAGCTTCAGCAAATCAGGAGAAAGGCTCCTATTTGGTACGGCGCCCATACGTCCGCCTAAAGATACCAGCCTGGCAGATATTGATAAAGTGAATCTTGATATATGGAATTACAAGGATGATTACCTGCAGCCTTACCAGTTAGAAAATCAGAAAAAAGACAGGGAAAAAAGTTACCTGGCAGTCTATGACTTTAACAGCCGGAAAATGCTCCAGGTAGGAAACAGGTACTTGCCCAACGTATATGAAGGTACTAATGCTGATGCCCGTTATTTTGTAGCAGTAACAGATACCGGGCGGCGTGTGGCGTCCCAGTGGACAGGAGGCACCCTTAAAGATGTATATCTTGTTGATGTTGCCAAAGAAAATTTCGTTCCTGCTGTAAAAAACCTGGATGGAGATATAAGGCCAACCTGGATATCGCCGTCAGGCAAATATATTTTGTGGTATGATAACAAAACAAAGCATTATTATGCTTTCGATGGCACTACCACAAAAAACATAACCGCAGCAATTAAAGTACTACTATATGATGAAGAGAACGATGTACCGGACAATCCCTCTCCTTATGGGGTAATGGGGTGGCGGAACGGCGATGAGCATGTTTTGATCTATGACAGGTATGATATCTGGCTGACAGACCCGGTAGGAAAAGCAGCGCCTGTGAACCTTACAGGAAATGGAAGAAAAAATAAGATCACTTATCGTTATGTGCCAACCGATACAGATGAAAAATATATAAAGTCTGATGAAGAAAATATTTTAAGAACATTTAACAACGTAACGAAAAAGAGCGGCTTCATAGTGCTGCATAATAACAATGTAAGCAGCCTGCTATTTGACCCGAAAATTTTTAACGAGCAACCTTTTTACTATGACCAGGTAACAAAGGCCAGGGACACAGCCCTATATGCATACACTAAAGAAAACTACATACAATCCCCCGATGTATGTGTGTACCAAAACGGGAAAGAACAACAATTCTCTGACGTTAATCCCCAGCAAGAAACATATAACTGGGGCACTGCATCTTTATATCACTGGAAAACCTTTTCCGGTAAAGCAGCTACAGGCATTTTGTATAAACCGGAAAATTTTGACAGCGCCAAAAAGTATCCAGTTATTTTATACTTCTATGAAAAGCTTTCTGATAATCTTTACAAATACATACCGCCCGCGCCTACACCGAGCCGCCTGAATATTTCTTTTTTTGTAAGCCGCGGATATGTAGTGATGGCTCCTGACATTTCCTATACCACCGGGCATCCTGCAAAAAGCGCTTACGATTATATAGTCAGTGGTGCTAAAGCATTAACCCGGCATAGCTGGGTAGATGCTGCACACATAGGCATTCAGGGGCAAAGCTGGGGAGGTATCCAGGTAGCACAGTTAATTACCATGACTCCGATGTTTGCAGCCGCATGGTCGGGTGCACCCGTTGCCAACATGACCAGCGCTTACGGCGGTATCAGGTGGAGTAGCGGTAT
>DAOLFI010000669.1:0-2898 GCA_035326385.1 Niabella sp. | reverse complement strand
TGGTTCCGGATAGACGAAATCATTCGGCCTGAAAGGGATGTAACCGGACAGGCTACGTTAACAGTAAGCCATGAAAACAGGAACGGCGCCGATGCCGGCGAGGGTTCAAAGAAACTGGTGGATAACAGCACATCTACTAAATTCCTGGTATTTGACATCAATACTATTTTACCCAATTTCTGGTACCAGCTAACGTTTCCTGCACCAATTGTTTTAAGCGCTTACACCATTACATCGGGCAATGATGCGTTGGACAGGGATCCTAAGGACTGGAAATTGCTGGGCTCTAATGATGGAACAAGCTGGACTGAAGTCGATGTACGTTCAGGACAAAACTTCTCGGGCAGAACCATGACAGTTAGATATGAGTTTGAGAATGAAGTTCCTTACAAAATATACCGGATGGCCATATCGGCGGTTAACGGGGGCACTTTATTCCAGCAGTCGGAATTCAGGGTAATAGAATATTATGAACAATAGCGCTTGTATAAATTGATTACTTAAAAGATAAGCAATGATTAAAAATATAAAAAAACTGTTTTTAAAGGGAGGCACGGGTATTGTATCTATAGCATTATTTTTCTCCCTACTATTCTCCCTGAGTGCGCTTTCGTCCTGCCAGAAAGATAAGGATGTACAAGGAGCACCGGTGTATGTAGATAAGCCAACTGTAGGGCTGATGATGGGTGAGACAAAAATCATCAACCTTAACAGGGAAGACGGCACCAAGTATGTACAGAAATTTGAATATGCTACTTCCGACGCTTCCATAGTATCGGTGACTCAAAATACGGCCCACTCTGTTCAGGTAACTGCGATAAGGAAAGGTACTGCTATCATAAAATTTATATTTGAGGGACAGGAGCTTACTGCTACTGTAACGGTGAATGAAACACCGCCCGACAATGTAACGCGGATATTGGCTATTGGTAACAGCTTTTCGGAAGACGCGCTGGAAACTTATCTATACCCTATTGCTATGGCTGCAGGAGATAGCGTGGTAGTAGCCAACCTTTTCATAGGAGGCTCTTCACTGGAAGATCATTTAAACAATGCAAGGAATAACAGAGCCGTTTATTCCTTCAGGAAGATCGGCAAAAACGGGGTGAAAGCAACCAGGGAAAATGTTTCTATAGAACAGGCTCTTGCTGAGGAACGGTGGGATTTCATCAGTTTTCAGCAGGTGAGCCAGCTGTCGGGACAGTTCAATACCATTCAGAATACATTACCCGAACTGTTTGAATACGTGAAAAACAGGGTGTTCTATTCTAAAACCAAATATGTTTTTCATCAAACATGGGCATATGCCCAAAACTCAACACATGATGGATTTGCTAATTACGGCAAAAACCAAACTACTATGTATAACGCTATAGTAGATGCAGCGGATAAGGCATCGAAGCTGGTTCCTATAGACATAGTGGTTCCGGCAGGTACGGCCATTCAAAACGGAAGAACAACTTTTTGGGGTGATAATTTTTGCAGAGACGGTTATCACCTGGATTTGAATATAGGCAGGTACCTGGCTGCCTGCACCTGGTATGAAGCCCTTTTTGGCAAACCGGTAACGGGAAATACCTATAATCCCAATCTTTTTACGCTTTCAGCTACAGATCGTGAAATGGCACAAAAAATTGCACATGCCGCTATCCAGAAGCCTAACGAGATAACGGATATGGTAGCTTATAAAAACACGGCCACCGTTGATTTTGTATCACCTGTATATATCAACTTTGCCCAGGATCCGGCTGTTTTTGGCTGGAATGGCGTAACAAGTTATATGGCGGGCTCAACAGTTCCGTTCCTCAGGGATAAAGACGGCAATCCTACAAAAGCATGGCTTACCATTACCGAACGTTTCAATGGCATTAACGGCGATGGAATACAAAATACATCTACCGATTTTAATATGCCGGCAGCAGTTGCCAAGAACTCTTATTTTGGTAATTCCAAAGCAGCATTTGGCGATGGGCTAATAAAGCAGGGCGTTATAAGAATATCAAATCTTAATCCTGAAAAAAGTTATAATTTCTGTTATTATGGTTCACGTGGCAATACTCCTGAAAAACGGCAGACAAAGTATATAACAAAAGGTCAAAACGAGGTAATAGCTTATTTGAATACCGGTAATAATTCATCAAGTACTGCATGTACAAATGGTGTTAAGCCCGATGCAAATGGTGATATTTTTGTAACTGTTACTGCAGCCGAGAATAATGATAACAGTAACGGCTTCTTCTATATAACAGCAATGCGCATCTCGGCACAATAGCGAATTATAAGATTCAAATCAAGAACAATCTGTATCCGGGTTAAATATACCGGATACAGATTTTTTTTATAGAAATGTTTAGGGAAAACTGACAAGCAACCCGTATCAGGATAATCATTAATGAATACCCCTTCAGCTGCTCGCCCCATAATACGAAATGTATTTTTATTTTAGCCCATCCTGATAGCTAACGTATTACATGGGTACATTTTTCTGTGTATCACACACCAACTGAAAGTGAATGACAGGAGTTGATACTGATTTGAAAAAATATCCCCGTCGAAGGGGATATTAAGAAGCCCGTTATTTAGACAACGGATGAAGGGAGAGGACAAGAAATTGCTAACTTTATAATTATGAAAAACCGGTTTGAAAATCACCATTACAACTATTGAATAACATCAGTAACGTTCAAGCTTTTCTTTCGGACTGGATGGGTCAGAAGATGAAACAGCTATAGTTAATTAAACAGGAAAGCTATACCCTTTCGTCCGCAGCGGCTAACACCCCTCCCAAGAGGCAATGTCATTTAGTTAAGTAACGATGCTCTACGAAACAAAATGTTTCGTAGGATTATGTTGTAGCCAAAGGCTACAACATGGAACTTCGGGACTATAAGTCCCGAA
>DAOLFI010000668.1:0-2900 GCA_035326385.1 Niabella sp. | reverse complement strand
TTGGTAATTCATTGCCATTCTTCAGCGGCCAGTTGTAATAACGGATATAATCTACCTCCATGTTAACCGTACCTCCACCACCGTAGCTGCCCAACAGCACATTCATAAAATGATTGGGTGAATAGATTTGATTCTTATCTGTATATTCTTTGATAAGATTTCCGTTGATGTAATGTTTAATGGACGTAGGTGTCCATAACATACCGTGCACTACCCAGTTGTCCTCATGCTGATAGCCTTCAGCAATATGCGTGTTTAAGTTTCGCAGAAATTTTCCGTTCGAGTCAACATGCCCGTGCAATACAAACTGTGCATTGAGGTATTCAAATACGTCGATCTCAAATACCTGCCCTTTAGGTCGAATGCCCTGTACCCCATCCAGCGTTGTACCCTGCTGCAAGTAATATTTTAAGTCGGGGCCCGGGGAGTCGAACCAGAAAGCAGTGTTCAGCCCTCGCGGCTTGCCCGTGCTGCTTCTTTTTACTTTTACTTCAAAATAGCCGCCCCGGCTGTTATCCAGCAGGTTTTCATTGGTGCCCCAGTCGTATGTCTGGATAGAAGATATCTTTTTGTCGTTCTTTATATCATACACCTCGCGTGGCAGGGAGTCGTTGGTAAACAGGTTAATGGTTTTACCGTTAAGGATATAGGCCGCCCCCGGAAGCTTGCCTTCCTTCATTTTATCAAAATTCACTTTGTACAGGTAGTCAATATTGGAATAGTAATTCGTAAACCATTTGTTCCTGTTCAGCAGTTCATCATTAAATTCATCCTGCCAGTAAACTTCCATTCCTTGGGGTACTGCTGCTGATGCGGGGTTGGTTTTCAGCTCCTTTAATTCGAGGGGATCGGGCACCCAGGTTTTTTGTGTGGTTACAGTGCCGGTGAAAGTGTGCTTTATTTTTCCGTTTGCAACCGGCTCCATCCATACGTTATACTTTGTTTCAGGCTGTACGTTCTGTATATAGAACCTGTTTGTCCCGGCTTTTACTATAGTGTTAGGGTTTTCGGGCTTTTTATTGTTATTGCTCCAATAAAGCCTGTACTCCCCGGCATCGAGAATATTATTCCAGGTAACACGTATCCAGCTGCGGGTACCCATCAAATAAAATGAAGGCGCTTTTTTTTCATTTTGAACAACTGCTGCCGGTGTGCAGCTTACCGCGGCAGCAACCAGTGAGCTGAAAAGCAAAGCCTGAGTTGAACGCATAATTGACATAGAAAAAAATTTAATGATACTGATGAACAATATACTCATTTTCTACTGCCCCGTTTTCGTACAG
Source organism: Niabella sp. (assembly GCA_035326385.1). Taxonomy (GTDB): domain Bacteria; phylum Bacteroidota; class Bacteroidia; order Chitinophagales; family Chitinophagaceae; genus Niabella. Next base: position 1,617 of record DAOLFI010000668.1, on the reverse strand, counting down.
TTTAATGATCGCATAACCAGGGGGTGTTTCCTGGTAATAATAGGGCTGTGCCGACTTTTCATTGCCCTTTCCCCACCAGAAACCGCTCATTGCACCGTTACAGAAATAATGAACATCATTGTACCATGCCCTGTCCAGCAAATGCTGGTGGCCGCTCAGGCAAACGCGCACTTTATCTTTGTGCTCATAAAACAATTGCTTTAGCTCTTTGTGATCTTTATGCTGACCGCCTTCCCAGGTGTTGGTTACCGTAAGTATGGGGAAATGCGACATCAGCAATACATGATCACCAGGAGGTACCTGCTCAAGCTCCTTTTTGAGCCATTCTATCTGCTCTTTGTCCAATGATATGCCATCGTTATTGCCATCAAGAATTATAAAGTGCCAGTTTTTCTTTTTAAAGCTGTAATAACGGTGCGGCATACCAACCCTTTTGGCTGCATAGTTCACCCCATACATCTCGTCTTCTTTTGACGGGCCTGCCCACCAGTTATCATGGTTGCCCACACAGCTATATACCTCGTATCCTTTTAAGGTTTGCATACTCTCGTCCCAGCATTTCCATTGCTCCAGTACCCGTTCACGCGTAATATCTTTATAATCGGCGGCATGGATGCTGTCGCCGCCATTGAGAAAAAAATCTACTTTCTTCTTTTTAATTTCTTCGAGGCATTGGATATATCTGGCAGGAACATTTTCATCCGGCCGTATATGCACGTCCGTTATGTGAGCTATGGTAAGCACCGGCTTTTTTTTGGCTTTTGCTGAAGCCGGAGCCGTTCCTGTAAGCGCTAAAGCACCTGTAGTTAATGAAATACTTTTAAGAAAGTCGTTTCGTTTCATCTGTTTATTTATTTTAACGAACCTGTTTAAACAGAAAAAGCCTTTTATAACGAAAAAGCTTTTTCTGTAGCCGGGGAATTTATCTACTGCCAGCCGTCCGGTTGGGTGAGGTTTTTGTTTAATACAGTTTGTGAAACTGGGATGGGAAAATAATAATATTTGGGTTCGATAAAGCTGCGCGGCTGGTTTGCATCTTTAGTAAATATAACACGTCCCGATGTGCCATTTGATAAAGCAAAAGTACCGTCAGAAAGATAGTATTTTACAATTTTTGCTTTTATGTCTTCAGGCAAACCAGCTATCGGCCCTTCATTATCTTTAGACTGCAGAATAGCGATATCTTCCACCCCGTCACCTGTTACATCTATACCGCCCAATGCAGGTACATACATTCCGCTGGGCTTTAAGGCCAAAAGCGCACCTGCTTTCCAGCGATACAGGTCGTCTAAACGGAAGCCTTCACAGGCCAGCTCTACTCTGCGCTCGCGGCGTATTTCGAGTATCACACCTTTGTTTGCCCCGGTAACCAACGGGTATTTACCGGCAAGATAAGGATCGGGATTTGCGTTTGCTGTTGCCATGTTCAATGCAGGCATTCCTACGCGGTTACGGATCTTGTTGATGGTTGCCTCTACATCTCCCTGGGTAAGCGTGCCTAATTCAGCCTTGGCTTCTGCGTTAATCAATAATACTTCTGCCAACCTGAAAACAGGCAGATCGGTATAATTCAGCTCCCAGCCACCTCTTAAAGCCGGATCACGGGGATAGAATTTT
>DAOLFI010000667.1:0-2904 GCA_035326385.1 Niabella sp. | reverse complement strand
TCTTGGCACTGAAGTAGGCAGTACTGTTACTACAAGAGGAGTGTACGTAACAGATAGCGCTAAAGCCTATTTGTCCGATTTTGATGAGAACTATCCTCCCTGGGCTTCCACTGCCGAACAGTGGTGGAAACTGGCAGTTGCCAGGGACTGGATGATGGGGGGATTTGTGTGGACCGGCTTTGATTACCGGGGAGAGCCAACACCCTTCCAATGGCCCAATATTAACTCCCATTTTGGTATTATGGATATGTGCGGCTTTCCTAAAAGCATTTATTACTATTATCAATCCTGGTGGACGGACAGGGATGTATTGCATATTGCGCCCCATTGGAATTGGAAGGGGAAAGAAGGGCAGCCCATCAAAGTTTGGGTGAATAGCAATGCGGAAGTAGTAGAATTATTCCTGAACAAAAAAAGCCTGGGAAAGCAAACGATGCCGCGGAACGGGCACCTGCAATGGCAGGTAAAATATCAGCCAGGTGCGTTACGTGCTGTAGCCAGAAAGGGGAAGCGTGTATTTGAAAGATCAATACAAACAACGGGGCCCGCAGCATCAATCGTATTGTCCAGCCCACGGAAAACTATTCTTGCTGATGGAAGCGATGCTACTGTTATCAACGTATCAGTTAATGACAGGAACGGCTATCCTGTTCCTGATGCTTCATCCCTTATTCACTTTACTGTAAAAGGAGACGCGAAGATTATTGGTGTAGGCAATGGCGATCCCAGCTGTCATGAGCCGGATCAGTATCCTGAAAAGGATCAGTATTCCCGTAGTTTGTTCAACGGAAAATGCCAGGCCATTCTCCGCAGTGGCACAACACCGGGTGATATTACCATTACGGCTAATTCGGCTGGACTACAACCTTGTGGTTTAACGCTTTCTCAGATTAATAACCGCTAAAATATACAAATGAAGCATACACTTTTTTTTATCGCCTGCTTTTTAATTTGCTGCGGTGAGGTTTGTTTTGCGCAAAAAAACACTTATGTCATAGTACACGGCGCCTGGGGCGGCAACTGGTCTTTTAAAAAAGTAGATTCTATATTGAGCGCCAGGGGTAATATAGTGTACCGGCCAAGCCTTACGGGGCAGGGCGAACGCGTACACCTGGCTTCACCGGATATTGATCTGAATACCCATGTCCTGGATGTGGTCAATACTATTCTTTTTGAAGACCTGAAAAATATTATTTTGGTAGGGCATAGTTATGGAGGAGCAGTAATTACCGGCGTTGCCGACAGTATCCCGGAACGGATCGCCAAACTGGTTTACCTTGATGCTATTGTGCCCAATGACGGGGAAAGTGTGATGACATCACGTTCAGATGGGAAAAAAGGCCCTGAGCATCATTCTAAAAATGGCTTCGTGGTACCTAACTGGATTAATGAGAAGGATCCGCTGCCTCACGATGTGCCTCAATCACTCAAAACTTTTACCACTCCCGTAAAGCGGAAGAACCCTTTGGCGCTGGCATTACCGGTCACTTATATCTTTACCGCAGATGATGTGAAGCACCCTGAAAAGGACCACTTCTATTTTTTTGCGGACAGGGCAAAAAAACGCGGATGGAAGGTAGTAACAATGGAAGCAGATCATAACCCGCAAATGACCCAACCTGCAAAATTGGCTGATATGCTGGAACGGGAAAGTGATCAGCAATAAAATACTCCTGAATAAACGGCAAAATTGTATAGCAAAGAAAGGATCACTACATCATGATAAGCTTACGTTACCTTATACCTGTTTTGTTTTTTGCGGGGATGTCCGTACTTACAGGTTGTACCCATTTGCAACGTACAGCGGGATCAGTTAACCTGGCAAAACAGATCAGCGCTCAAAAAGGATTGGTGTCTTTTTGGAATTTTACAGATACTTCAGGATACCCGGCAGCGGGCAGCGCCAGCGAAGTGAGGTTGCAGGCATTCGGATCTGCAAAATTTGTCAGAGATGAAAAAGGGGTTTTCTCAGGATGGTCAATGAATCTGGATGGTAATAGCTATTGGTCTGTTAAGCACGAAAACAGTGGCCGGCTCGATATAAAAACGAATGCTGTTACTGTAATAGCCTGGGTGAAATGGTATGGCGGGATGAGTTTTGTTGCCGGAAAATGGAATGAATACAGCGATGGCGGCAAGCGGCAGTACGGGTTATTTGTGTCTTTACCCTATTACAATGGAGAAGACCAGGTGTGTGGCCATATTTCAAAAAACGGAGGGCCTACTGTGCCTTTCCCATATAGTATCGATTACTCGGCCAGTACGCAAAAGGTTCCGGCAAATCAGTGGGTATGTGTAGCTTTTACTTATGACGGAAAATATATCAGGTCATACCTGAACGGCAAATTTGAAGTGCGTAAGCCTGAGCTGATCATGCATACTGCTGGTTTTATGGAAAACCATCCGAATGGATTAACCCAGGTTAAAAATCCCTATTACTATCCGGATGGTATGGGCAATAACGGTTCTGATTTTACAGTGGGTGCTGTACAGCTAAAGCAGGGAATGGGGAATTTTTTCAAAGGAAAGATAGGCGGCATTGCAGTATTTGACAGGGCGCTGAGCAATAAAGAGATGAAGCGGTTAGCAATAGTACTATAAAGAATGCGTCAGACATGCCTGTTATGTAATATTTGATAAGAAAAGGTTGAAAAATGATAATAGTTCCGGTTAACGCCAGGCTACTTTTGATTTTAGAGGCTACTCAAAATCCTGAAAACTATTTATGATACAACAGAACATAATTACGCTTGCCCTTTTTTTGAATGCAATATTGCTCTACTGCATTCCTGTTTCTGCGCAAACACAAAGAGACGAAAAGCATGTAGTAGGCGCCGAAATTTTTATAGAGCCCGGGCAAACCAGGGACGAAATTGACACATGGTTCCGGTTAATGAAAGAAAG